>NZ_JBWLUZ010000070.1:0-8998 GCF_057784325.1 Mesorhizobium sp. CNPSo 4689 | reverse complement strand
ACGCGCTCCCCACCGGCAGCCCGCCCGCCCCTGCACCCTTGAGCCGGCGTCGTCAGTGATAACCTGTCCCGGCAATGTAATCGTACAGCACCTGCTCGTTGTTCAGCAATTCGTCGAGCCGGTGCTTGACCACGTCGCCGATGCTCACCACGCCGACAGTGGCGCCGCCATCCATGACCAGCACATGGCGCGTGCGCCGGTTGGTCATGGTCGCCATCACCGAGGGCAGCAAATCCTGTATCGAACAGGTCGCCACACTGCGGTTCATGATGTCGGCGACCCGCATCATGGGCGCCCTGGTTCCGTGTTCAGCCACGGCATTGCAGCAGTCCCGTTCCGACAGCGTGCCCAGGCAATCCCCCCCGGGGAAACGGCTGACGACCACGAAGCCGATGTTGTTGTCCCGAAACAGCCGTAGCACTTCCACCATCGTCTGACTTGGAGTGACTGAGATGACCTCGGGAGCCTTGGTCTTCAAGATTTGGCAGACCAGCATATGAGCCTCCTGTCTGCGCGCTCCGGCTTGCCAGCTGGCGCGCCTTTACGTTCGTCGGATATTCCGCCACCAGTTGTACCCCTGCGGCTCGCTCGTCTCGACCAGCACGTCCTGTTCGGTGTTCAGGCGTGCAGCGACTACGCCGCCGCCGGTCATCGCCTTGCCCGGCTTGCCGAGCAGATCGTCGCGCCCGATCACCAGGTCATGCGAGGAAAAACTCGAGAATTCGTACTGTTGGCCAAGCGCGATCGCGTCCGCCGGGCAGGCGTCCTCGCACAGCCCGCAGAATAGGCACCGGGCCATGTCGATCTCGAATTTTGCCGGGCGTCGGTTGCCCTTCTCGTCCTCGTAGGGGATGACTTCGATGCAGTGGGACAAATCCGCGCGCAGAGTTCGCAGGCCACGCATTTGATCTCGCCCTCTTCGTCGCGCTTGAGGAAGTGATGCCCGCGGTAACGCGAATAGGGCAACCATTTTTCCTTGTCCGGATACTGCATGGTCACGGATTTGGAGAACATGTAGCCGAAGGTCAGCGCCAAGCCGTTCGCCAGATCGGCGAAGAACGCCCAGCCGATCCATGTTCCAATTCTGTCCAGTGCGCGCGACATCGTCGCCCCGCTGCGGAGCCGCTGCGGCCCTAAAGGAAAGCAACACCGGTTATGATTATGTTCGCCATTGACAGTGGAAGCAAGACTTTCCACCCGATCGCCATCAGTTGGTCGTAGCGGTAGCGTGGGAAAGTGAAGCGGAACCAGATAAACACATAAACGAAGAACGCGACCTTGAGCAGGAACCAGAGGATCGGTGGCAACGGGACCAGCACGCCGTTCCAGCCGCCGAAGAACAGGATCACCGCCAGGACCGACGTCAGAAGCATGATGGCGTATTCACTGACCATGAAGAACGCAAAGCGGATACCGCTGTATTCGGTATGGAACCCGGCCCCCAGATCGCCTTCCGCTTCAGCCAGGTCGAAGGGAATGCGCTGCGCTTGGGCCAGCCCGGCGACGAAGAACACGAAGAACCCGACCGGTTGGTAGACGATGTTCCAGACATTGGCTTGCGCCCGCACGATCTCGAGCAGGCTCATGGATTGCGCAAGCATTACCACCCCGATGACCGCGAACCCCATCGGGATCTCGTAGCTGATCATCTGAGCGCAGGTCCTGAGGCTGCCCAGGACAGCGTATTTGCTGTTCGCCGCCCAGCCGCCGAAGATGACGCCATAGACCTCAATCCCGATCACCGCAAAGACGAAAAGCAGCGCCACGTTCATGTTGGAGACGTAAAGAGTGATCTCAGTGCCGAGGACCGAGACGGATTCGCCGAAGGGGACCGCGACGAACACCACGAAGGGCGGAGCGAGCGCCAGGATTGGCGCCAATTTGAACAGGAAGCGGTCGGCCTCGGCCGGGATGTGGTCCTCTTTGGTCAGAAGCTTGATCCCGTCCGCCACCGGCTGCAGCAGCCCATGCCATCCCACACGCATCGGCCCCATCCTCTGCTGGATGTGCCCCGCGATCTTGCGTTCCAGCCAGGTCAGCGGCAAGGGCAGCAGCAGCAGGATCGCAATCAGCAACGCGACCTTGAAGACGATCAGCCCGAGAGCAACGACGAGTTCCATGATCCGAGGTCACTCGTTCAACGGGACGAGACCCGCGACCCGATTAGCACTGTCAGGCTGCGCTGGGCGTGGCAATTGCCAACGGTGGCGCAACTTATGCAATGGTATCACAGCCTTGCCATCACTGGCTACGATGCGTGCGGCGCGGCGCTTAGTTGGGACGGCAGCGCGAAACGAACTGCCATTCAATATTGTCTCGTACATTTTCGATAGAGCGCCTATCCTAGCGTCAGATCAACCGTGAAACTTGTGTCGGAACGCAGCCTCAAGACGACGCCCGCGCTTCCTACCAGTTCTGCCTGGCACCTGGCGTTTTGGGACTGAGTGTTGCGCGACGCAGCACCAGCGTCAGGGGCGACCCATGCAACTCAGTTCAAGCAGCTTTGCGAACGGTACGACGATCCCGCGGCGTTTCACTTGCGACGGTGAGGATCGTTCCCCTCCCCTCGGCTGGACCGGCGCTCCGGCCGGAACCCGCAGCTTTGTCCTTCTCTGCGATGATCCAGACGCTCCGGTGGGGATCTGGCATCACTGGGCGGCCTATGACATTGCGGCCGATTGTGTAGGGTTGGCCGATGGCGCCGGCGAGCACGCCGGCAAGCAAGGCTTCAAGCAGGCAACCAACGATTTCCGGCGACCATGTTACGGTGGTCCCTGCCCACCGCATCGCCATGGCCGACACCGCTATCACTTCCGGTTGCTTGCGCTGTCGATCGATCACCTGCCGCTCGGCAACGGCCCATCGTGTCAGGCGGTCGAACGAGAAGCGCGCAGGCATCTCCTCGCCGAGGCGGTTCTCGTCGGAGTATATGAGCGATGATGGTCTTCGCTCGTGTGAACTCTGGCAATTGAGGAAGGCCTGCGGGTCATGAGCGGCATGAGTGATCGTGATGGACCTGGCTGGTACGCGTCATGCGGATCTTTCTCTGTGGCGATGTGATGACGGGGCGAGGCATAGACCAGGCGCTTCCACATCCGTGTGACCCTCGTCTTCACGAGCGCTATGTGCAATCGGCCATAGACTATGTCCGGATGGCGGAGGAGGCGAACCAACCGATACCGACACCGGTCGACTTCTGCTACATCTGGGGCGCAGCGCTGCAAGAATTGGAGCGGGCGCGGCCGGACGCGAGCATCATAAATCTTGAAACCAGCATTACGCGCTGCGATGCCTTTGTCGCCAAAGGCATCAACTACAGGATGAGCCCCGAGAACGCCGACTGCCTCGTCGCCGCGGGGATCGACTGCTGCGTTCTCGGTAACAATCACGTTCTTGATTGGGGGCGCGCCGGACTGCTGGAGACCCTGGCAACGCTCGAGCGTTTGCAGATCAAGACCGCTGGAGCGGGGCGCAATGCCGCCCAAGCAAGCGCCCCGGCGATTTTGGCAGACACCGGCGCGAGGCGCGCACTTGTTTTTTCGTTCGCCTCGAAGACGAGCGGCGTCCCTCGACATTGGGCGGCGACGCATGACCGGGCCGGAGTGAACTTTCTACCTGCGCTTTCCGATGCGACTGTCGCAGCGATCGCCGATCTGGTGGCCGCTGTCCGACGAGAAAATGATGTGGTCGTGGTCTCTCTTCATTGGGGACCAAACTGGGGCTATGACATCCCGGAGGAGCAAAGGTGGTTCGCCCGCGAACTGATCGACAGGGCGGGCATATCCATCGTTCACGGCCATTCATCGCATCATGCCAAATCCATCGAAGTGTACAAGAATCGCCTCATTCTCTATGGCTGCGGCGACTTCTTGAATGACTATGAAGGCATCAAAGGCCACGGGGAATTCCGGTCCGACCTTGCCCTGATGTATATCGCTGACCTTGGTCCCGGAAGTCTGGATCTGGTCGCTCTCGAACTGGTGCCCCTCCAGATCCGCCGGTTCCAGCTCATCCACGCGACGAACAGGGACGTTGCCTGGTTGCGGCAGACTCTGAACCGAGAAAGCCGGCAGTTTGGTACGTGCGTTGGAACTGCGCCAGGGGGGAGGCTTGCGCTGTCCTGGCCGACAATGTGAGCTTGCGGTGGGCACGGTCATCCAATTGAGCTAAGATGAGCGAACCGCAGAAAGTGGCCGCAGTTTCGCCAAGTGCGTCCAGCGGCCCAACTTCGCTGCTTGGAAGCACGCGTTTCTTGTGAATGGCGCTCGTTGCCATGACCACGCCGATCGTCCTGCCTTGGCCGTTGCAAAGCCGCCTGGAGGCGGTAGCGCGGGCGGTGCTGCAACCTGGCGCCCAGCCTCAGATTGATTTCTCGCGACCAATCGGCGAGGCCGGACTGGCGTCGCCGGACTCCGTGTCGTGGCGCGTGTTCAAGAACCCGATCTCGCTGTTCATCGGCGGCGTCACCGCCGTGATCATGGAGCTTGCAGAACCGCGGGTGCGCACAGGCGTATGGGAGCATACGTCTTTCCGCCTGAATCCAATTCGGCGACTACACAGCACGGGGCTCGCTGCCATGGTGACGATCTACGGTTCCCGCACCACGGCCGAGGCCATGATCGCCCGCGTTCGGCGGATACACGACCGGGTCGCAGGCGTGACATCGTCGGGCGAGACGTATTGCGCCAATGACCCCGACCTTCTGAACTGGGTTCAGGGCACGGCTGCATACGGCTTTGTCCAAGCTTATCACGCCTATGTGCGGCAGCTCTCCGCATCGGAGCGCGACAGCTGTTATGCCGAGGGCATTCCGGCCGCGCAACTTTTCGGCGCCACAGGCGCACCGGGATCGGAAGCCGAGCTTGAAGCGCTGTTCCGTGCGACAGCCGGACGGCTGGAGCGCTCGGCCGTTGTGCCCGAATTTCTCGCGATCATGCGTTCAGCGCCTATCCTGCCGCTGCCGCTGAGGCCGGCACAGCACCTGCTGGTAGCGGCTGCCGTTGATCTGGTGCCTGGTTGGATGCAAGCGCTGTTGGGGCTCACCGGGCACGGCTTGCACAGTTGGGAAGCCGAGGCAGTCCGGCAGGCAGGGGCTTTGGCGGATCGCCTCGTTATGGAAACCAACCCGGCCGTTCAGGCCTGCCGGCGGATGCGCCTTCCGGCCGACTATTTGTATGTCCATCGCAGCGCAATCGGGCCCCGTCCATGATTGTCTTGTTCACGGATTTCGGCTTGCACGGCCCCTACACGGGTCAGATGAAGGCTGTGTTGCACCAGATGGCGCCGGGCATCCCCGCGATCGACCTCTTCTCCGATGCGCCGGTCGGCAATCCCAAGGCGTCGGCCTACCTGCTGGCTGTTTATGCGGAGTGGTTTCCTGCGGGAACCGTCTTTCTCTGTGTCGTCGACCCAGGCGTCGGAGGGACGCGCCCGTCGGTCATCGTCCAGGCCGACGGTCGCTGGTATGTCGGCCCCGGCAACGGCCTGTTCGAGCTGATCCAGCGCCGCGCGGCTGAGACGTTCAGCTGGGATATCGACTGGAAACCAAAGCGCCTGTCCGCCAGTTTCCACGGGCGTGACCTGTTTGCCCCGGTCGCGGCCATGCTGGCACGCCGTGAGCCGCCGCCCGGAAGGCCGCGCCTGGATGAAGCAGATCGCCGTAGAGACTGGCCGGAGGACCTCGCCGAGATCGTCTATATCGACCATTTCGGCAATGCCATGACCGGCCTGAGGGCGACCAAGCTGCCAGCTGGCGCAAGGCTCGCCGCAGCAGATCTCGTGCTGGAGGCCGCGACGACCTTCAGCGATCGTCCGCCGGGCATGGCCTTTTGGTACGAGAACTCGAACGGGCTTGCCGAGATTGCTGTCAATCAAGGGCGCGCGGACGGCGAGCTCGGTCTCGCGATCGGTAGTCCTGTGGAGATCGTCCTTTGAACGAAACCGGTTGTCCGTCACGGCGTTGATCTATTGCGATGCGCAAATCAACGAAACGAGGCCCGGGCGCCGATCTGCCGAAGCCGCAAAAAGGCGATGACAAGGCGCGGGCGAAGACCGGCAACAAGCGCCTCGCCGAGCAGATTCGCAAGGTTTTGCCAAGCACTATGCGAGCAAATACCGGGCGAGGTGAAAAACGCGATCGCTGCATCAGGAATGAGCACGAAGGGAGCTTGTCATGACCGATGGTATTGCTCAGAAAATCTGTACGCCCTGCCGCGGCGGCATTGCGCCGCTAACGGAGGAGGCAGCCGAGGGCTATCTGTCCCAGACCCCTGGCTGGGAACTGGAGGAGGCGCACCTGCTGCGCCGCAACTTCAAATTTGCGGACTTCCGTCAAGCGCTCAGCTTCATCGACAAAGTTGCCCGGTTGGCGGAAGAAGAAGGGCATCATCCCGACATCTGCTTCGGCTGGGGTTATGCGGCGGTCTCGCTGCAGACTCACAAGATCAAGGGATTGCATGAGAACGACTTCATCATGGCCGCGAAGATCAACCTCATCGCCGGTTCGTAGGGAGGCACTCGGCACCCCAACCACCGGAACGGGTCCAAAAGTTCGCACGGTTAGCGCGATTTCCGGACCCTTAATCGTGGCACCTAAGAGCAGTACCGAAGAGGCTCGTTGATCAGTGGTCGCGCAACATTTCCTCGAGTATTTCCTCGACCGTGTGCGGCGAAATGCCAAGTTCTTGAAATCCGGGCATCTGTGGCGACGAGACGTTGTCGACCTGCATCAGTTCCACTTGATTGCGAGTGACGGGCGGACTCGCAAGTATTTCCGCGGCCCATGCGAGTGCGTGCCAAGTGGCAAATGGCATTGGGACCAGTATGGGTCTAAGACCGGCTTGGTGTGCAACGACTCTGAGAAATTCCCTGTAAGAGTAAACGCGGGGACCGCCGCACTCGTACGTGGTCGCATGCGTTTCCGCCCCCTGCAGCGCTCTTGCGGTCGCCTCTGCCACATCACCCACATAGGCCGGCTGCAATCTCGTCAGGCCCCGACCGAACATCGGATAGATTGGAAGCCGGCGGAGAAGTTTGAGGATAATGGTGAGAAACGCGTCATCCGGTCCGAACATCACCGCCGGGCGGATGATAGTGGCGTCAGCAAACGCGGCACGCACCACCAGTTCGCCTTCACCACGCTTGCGGATGTAGAGCGACGGCGAGGCAACGTCGGAGCCGATGCCCGGGCATGGCAATTGCCAACGGCAGCGCAACTTGTGCGATGGTATCACAGCCTTACCGTCATTGGCTACGATGTGTGCCGTTCGGCGCTTAAACGGGATGGCAGGGCGAAACGAACTGCCATTCAATATTGGCTCGTACATTTTCGATAGAGTGCTTATCCTTACGCCCGATCAACCGTGAAGCTCGTGTCGGAACGCAGCCTCAAGGCGACGCCCGTGCTTCCTCCCAGTTCTGCCTGGCACCTGGCGTTTGGGGACGAGTGCTGCGCGGCGCGGCAATAGCGTCAGAGGTGACCCATGCAGCTCATATCAGTGGAGGTACGGTCATACCGCTCAGCCCATATGTGGGAACCGGTCGATGCATCGATCATCTGCCCGGTCACGAGCACACTATCATGGGCTCTCCGCAGGCTGCCTTCGAGCACGTAGCGGACGCCAAGCTCGCGCCCGACCCGCTTCACGTCCACCGCGCGCCCCTTGTAGACGGACGTCGAGTTACGTAGACGGACGTCGAGTTACGCGCGATGACGAAGAGCCAATTGATGCGCGCCAGACCGGTGATGATGTCTTCAACTATTCCGTCGGCGAAATAATCCTGTTCAGGATCGCCGCTTAGGTTCGAGAACGGCAAGACTGCGATCGAAGGCTTGTCGGGCAATGTCAGCGTTGCCTTGGCTACGACCTCGGCCGGGTCAAGACCAACGACTGTGACGGCCGGCCCGACATAGCGGTAGCCGCGTCGCGGCCGCGTCTCTATCCAGCATGCACCACCGGCCAGGTTTTCAAGGACCCGACGCACCGCCGCAATCTGGACGGTCAGGTTGCTGTCCTCAATGGCTTGCCCGGGCCATGCCGTCTCGATTAGCGTCTCTTTCGGAACCAGCACGCCTGTCCGCTCCACAAGCAGTGCAAGCAGCGCAACGGCCCGTTGGCCGAGCGGCGTCGGCTCAACGCCGTGGAGGAGGATCCCGGCGGCGGTGTCGAGGCGAAATGGACCAAACGCGAGGCTTGCTGCCATTCCCGAAGGAGATACCGTTTGCGATTTTTTCGCAATCATTTCGCAACGGCTTCACGACTGGCCGGCACGACGGGGGCATTCTGTACCGGTGTTTACGGAAGCAACGCCGAGCCGATGGAGGATCAAATGAGCGCCGCCCCAGTCATCCGCATGCCTGACGAGAACAAGGGAGTTATGCTGCGTGGCCATCCGTTGGTGTTTCTCGTCACCGGGGACAATACGAGACACACGAGCATGTTTGACTGGACGAACCCGGCCGGGTTTGCCACCGGTCTTCATGTTCATCGAGTGCAAGAGGAAACCTTCTACGTGCTTGATGGCGAATGCGTCTGGCACGTTGGCGAAAAGACGATCCGCGCGACCCGGTACCTACCTGTTCATTCCACCGGGCGTGCAGCACAACATTACCAATGTCAGCGTAAAACCGGCGCGCGTGCTGATGACCGTCTCCCCACACCCGGGCACGAGGGCTATTTCGAAGAGCTCGCCGATCTGGCTGCGCATGGCTCTCCGGATCCGAGGGTGCTTGCCGAGCTGCGGACCCGTTACGATACCGATCAGCTCTCTACAATGACGACAAGCGCATAGGCGCGATTGGCGAAGGCCCGTTCCGGTGCAACCGCGACCGCCGGTGCTGTCGCCGTCGGTGTCTTCTGTGGATGGCTCCCGTATTGCAAGAGGTAATTCGTTGTTCTGGCGCATTGGTCGGGTGCAGTCTTCTGTCCGGCCTGTTCATGCAGCCGTTCGAAGCTGCTGGCCCTGATGGGGTCGGCGAACAAGGTCCCAATCTGCTTTG
>NZ_JBWLUZ010000069.1:0-11008 GCF_057784325.1 Mesorhizobium sp. CNPSo 4689 | reverse complement strand
ACCAGCTTGGCGCCTTCGCGCAGGATCGAAGCGGCCAGCACCGTGGCGGTGGTGGTGCCGTCACCGGCAAGGTCGTTGGTCTTCGAGGCCACTTCGCGCACCATTTGCGCGCCCATGTTCTCGAACTTGTCGGAAAGCTCGATTTCCTTAGCGACGGCGACCCCGTCCTTGGTGATGCGCGGCGCGCCATAGGCGCGGTCAATGATGACATTGCGGCCTTTGGGGCCGAGCGTCACCTTCACGGCATTGTTGAGGAGCTCGACGCCGCGCAGCATCCGGTCGCGGGCATCGGTAGCGAATTTGATTTCCTTGGTAGACATGATTTTACGTCCAGTTCAGTCTAGAAATTAGGAGAGCGCAAATCGCCCGGTCAGGCGGCTTTCTTGGCCGCTTTGGTCTTCTCGACGATGCCCATAATGTCGCTCTCCTTCATGATCAGGAGATCCTCGCCGTCGATCTTGACCTCGGTGCCTGACCATTTGCCGAACAGGATGAGATCGCCGGCCTTGACGTCGAGCGGGATCAGCTTGCCGCTCTCATCACGTGAGCCTGGACCGACGGCGATCACTTCGCCCTCCTGAGGCTTTTCCTTGGCGGTGTCGGGAATGATGATTCCGCCCTTGGATTTGTTATCGCCTTCAGCGCGCCGAATGACGACGCGGTCGTGGAGTGGTCGGAATTTCATTGGGGTTCTTTCTGCCGCCGCACATAGAGCGACTGCAACACTTAGCATAGCCCCTTTGGCACTCGAATGATAGGAGTGCCAAATTTTCCAGGCTTGCCTGGCGACGCGTCGGCGCGTCGGCGCGTTCATTCACCTGCCGGCAATCGCCCTGCAGAGTTCGGCGCAACAGATGGTGCAACTCAGCCCAACAGACCTCGACGCCGCTCTCGAAAAGGACCTTGGATAATCATGACCGCACCATCCTTCATGCAACGCAGCCTTCCCGCGTGGGGAGCGCTTGCCTGCGTTGGCCCTTGTGGCTCCAGTGTACGACTTCCGGCACGACCTGGCGCCTGGCTACTCCGTAGGATCGCATTTTGTCCGTGTCGAAACCACTATCGAAGTTACCCGGCCCGATGGCGGAGTGTTGCGGATTGCGCACGATCCAAGGACCGGTCCTCCAACAAATTGAGCGGAAGCCATCTCAAAAACGGTCCAGGCTGTGCGTCGTCAGGATGGTAGCCGCACCAGCGAAACAGCCAATCAGGTGTCCCTTCTTTCGGCCTTTAGAGACTGAGCAGTCAGCTGCCGCCAAGCGAGAATGACGATCGCTCTCACTGCTGCGGCGCTGGTATCGGTGTGCCGCCAAACCAACCAGCCGCATACGCAATCACGACCAAGACCACGATCACGGCTACCACGCCGTACCAGAGGCGCCTGTCCTTGAGATCCATCGTTACCTCCTGCCCGCTACGTGTTGGCCACTGGGCGAATTCCTTGAGCCTTTGGCCGTCATTTCCCAGATGAGCGACCCATTTGCCCTCTGGTAGGCACACAGTAGGCTGGATAAGGGTCTTTGAGAAGCGCACATACGACCGCGCCGGCATGATCGCCAGCGGCTGCGACCGGCGGCTGCAGGCGTGCTCGACGAGTAGCGTTGCGGCATGGATGTCAAAAGATCGGCGATGCCATCCTGCGCCCGTGTGATCGATGCGGCGCGCGTTATCCTGATCTTCCAGCACGGCTCCGCGCAGCCGTACCCCTCATATGACCGTTTCTAGCCGGCTGAACCGAACCGGGATGAGTTCCCGAGCCTCGAGTTGCCCTGCCGCATCCTTGTCGATGACAGTCAGCAACTGTACTTTTTCAGATCCCACAGGCATGGAATTCCTCGATGATCTCGACGCTCCAAACTTGTCCGGAGAGTTCCGCGAGGATTGCGGTTTGGTAGCCCAGGCCAGTGCCGATCTCGAGCACTGCCTCGTGCGGTTGGGGAGCAAGGAGATCGGTCATGAGAGCGACGATGAAGGGCTGCGAGACGGTCTAATCGAAGCCGATCGGCAGCGGCATGTCCTCGTAGGCATAAAGCGCAAACGGGGCTGGCAGGAAGCGATGCCGCGGCACCCGCCGCATCGCTGCCATCACCCGCTCATCAAGCGTCGCCTTGCCGAGTTCTTCGCTTGCAAGGTCGGCATGGATTGCAATCACCTCGACCATGTGCCTGCGTAGAACCGCGAGGTGCTCTTCGTTCATCGGCTTCATGACGGTGGGGCGTTCCTCAACCAGTCTGTTGCCAGACAGCTTTATACCCTGTTCGTCTTGTCACAGTAACCATGTCGTCGAGATCGCGGCTTCGGTTGGGGCGGGGGTTGTACCGCCCTGCTATTTCGTCGCCGTCCTTGGTGCTCTCCCGTTCCTCGCACCGGGGGGTGGAACGGCGTGCGCATCAGAAGCTAGCCAGCCAGGCGACAACATCGATATAGCGGATCGCCAGCCAGTTGAGCACCAATAGGCCGAAGGCCAAACGACGCCGAACCTTGCGCTGTCGCTCACCGACTCCTTCCCGTGCTGATCGTGCGTGATCTGGTGATTGACGATGACCGAACATAGGCGAGCCAGCAGCGCTATTCGCGCTGCAGGCGAGGCGAGGGCGAACGCCGGCACAGCCGGCGCGGCGCTTCCGTTGCATTTACGCCGCCTCCGGACCGTCACTACGGCGCTGTTTTGATGCGCGTTCCGGCATCCGCTTTCGCCGAGGCCAGCAGTAGCGGCTCATTTCTCGAGCTTCCACGGACAACCGGAATAAAGCTAAAAATCGCGACTCGGTCCGTAGTCGCCGATTGGCGCGACATGCGAGACCAAGCCGGTCTCGGGCGACCAGGCGTGGAGCGCAAAGCCCGGAGGCTCGAGGATAAATCGGATGGGCTGGCCCGGGCGAAGATCAAGCGCCAGCTGATGCGCCACTCCGGGCACAACGAAGCCGACCGTGCCGGCCCAGCGACGGATGATGGGGCGATGGTGATGGCCGGCGACCACGCATTCAATTTCAGGATGGCTTTCGACAAGCCCCGCGAATGCGCTGTCGGTTCGGCACATCGTCGCGTCCATCCCGCTGACACCGGTAACGAAGGGTGGGTGATGCATGAAGACCAGCGTCGGGCGACCGTCGCCTTCAGCGAGACGATCGGCAAACCAAGCCGCTCGTGCGGCGCAGATAGCACCGCCGACTTTTCCCGGCACCACCGTATCGAGGCCGATGAGCCGAACTGGAAAATCCTCGACAACGTAATGCAGAAAATCCTCAGCTTGGCGCAAATAGGGATAGGCCGTGGCGAGGCCGTCGCGCATCGCCTCGCGCCGGTCGTGATTGCCCGGAATGACGAATACCGGCATTGCCAGGCGGGACAAGATATCAACCACGAGACCGTACTCGTCCAGGCCCCCGCTATCGGCAAGATCGCCCGTGACGAGGACGCAATCGGGAGCAGGGTCCAGGGCAGCGATCGTGGCAATGGCACGCCGCGTCATGGCATTGGTGTCGATGCCAGCATATACCATTTGGCCAACGGGATGGACATGGAAGTCGCTAATCTGCGCAACGAGCATGGAAAGAAGTCCAAGTGGAGGGATAAGGGGGGGCGCCGGCTGGCGCCCGTGCGGTGAATGGAGTGGTGCCGATCCGGATCGGTCTGCTCCGAAGCCGTGAGCTTTCGGAGCCCTGCTATCTCATCAGAGCCTGAGTTTCCTGGCAAGGCGTTCGGCCCATCCTCGGGGGGAGACCGGCAATTTTGCTGGGGTAAATTCCGCCCCTCGATCGAGGTAATCCATTCGATCGTCGCGTCCATGACGAAAACGACCGTGTTGGATCGAACCTTGCTGCCAATCCCTGTAGACACTACCCCAGCAAAATTACCGGTCTCACGATTTACATGTCCAAGGCAACAGCTCCGAGGCACGGCTTTCACCATTTGGCCACATCTGTAGCAGCCGAGGGCCACAACTAAGGGATACTCTTTGTTGCCATCAAGATGATCCTCCTTCGAGCAAACGGGAACGGAAAGATCATGCGCATGCTGACGACAATCGCCGTCCTTTTGGCACTCGGCGTGGCGTCGCCAGTTTACGCTCAATCCCCGGGCGCGCAACGCAGGAGCTGCATGATGCGCGAGCGGCTCGACGAATAGCTTGGGAACAGGAAAAGCTTGCCCGAGAAAAAGCTGAGGGAATGGTTGCGAATACACCGCCACCACCCGACTACTCGCCCTAGGTGGAGACCGGCGTGAAGCGCAAATGGCCGTGAAAAACACCATCACCCATGAGGCCGGGCTGCCCGACTTCAATGTAGTGCGCAAGGCCATGGCCAGTCGGCAGAATGACCTCTATTTTGTCGGCCTCGATTTGCTGGACCTCAATGGTCACGAACCGCGCGATACTGGTCTCACCTCAAAAAGGAGTGTGATCCCCCGGTTAGGATCTATATGGCTCATCTTCGCGCGTCAGTTCGTTCCTCGAGGGCATCCTGCGCTGAACTAATTCATAGTAGGAAATCCGTCGCGGTCAGGCCCAGACCTATCCCCGTTAACTCAACGACGAAATCAGCTCCGCCTTTCCCGTCCACATCTGCCTGAACGAACGTGTTGCCGCCGGCTTCATGCCACGTGACGCTGTTCGCGATCACGCTGGTGTCTTGGCCCGCGAAGGCAAACGCTTGGTCTCCCTTGAAAGCTGGCTTGTTCGATGTATTAGCGTCGATCGCTGAGAGGTCGATCAAGTCCGCCCCGTGCACGAAATCGGCAATACGGTCCGGTGCGGCGACCGAACTACCCGCGACGTTGTTAAATATGAACTGATCCTGGCCTGCCAAGCCTGTCAGAACGTTGGACCCCGAGTTTGCAGTTAGTCGGTCGTTGAACGCGGAGCCGGTGAGATTTTCGAAGAGCGATATCGTGTCCAGACCGGCGCCTACGGTATTCTGCGCGGACGACGCGGCCAAGCTGACCGTAACGCCACTGAACGCGTGCTCATAAGAGACGGTATCTGTGCCTCCCGCGCCGATGAGCACGTTGTCGCCCGGGTCACCTTCGAGAACATCGTTGAATGCAGAGCCGACCAGGTTCTCGATGCTGATCAGCGTATCGCCTTGTGCATCGCCTCCACCGCCGGTTCCTGCGGCGAGGTTGACGTTCAAGCCCGAGGCCGACGTCGCATACGACGCCGTGTCACTTCCCGTCTGGCCATTCAGAATATCGGCACCGGCCAATCCTACCAGGGTGTTGTTGGAGCTGTTGCCCGCAATTGAGTTGTCGAGGGCATTTCCAGTGCCATCGATCGGATTCGAGCCGGTTAATATCAGGTTCTCGAAATTTACTCTGAGGGTGTAGGAAATGCTCGATTGGACAGTGTCCGTTCCCTCATTGGCGTTCTCCGTTACGGAATCGCCCTTGTCGTCGACCATATAGGTGTCGTCGCCGGTGCTGCCGGTAAGGACATCCCTACCCGAACCGCCATCGAGGATGTCGTTTCCAGCAAGCCCAATGAGCGTATCGTTTCCGCCGAGGCCCGACAGGTTGTCGCCTTCTGGAGTGCCAGTCAACGTGTCGCCCTTGTTGGGATCTCCCGCTTGGGTGATGCCGCCGACGTCGGTGATGGTGACCGCGACGTTCTGGCCGGTGCTCAGCGTGCCGTCGGAGGCGGTGACGGTGATGTCGTAGACGTTGTTGGCGCCTTGATCGAGCCGGTTCTCGAAGTCGGGCGCGTTCTTGAAGGTGACCACGCCGGTCGAAGCATTGATGTCGAACAGGGCAAAGTCCGCCCCCGACAGGGTGTAGGTCAGTGCCCCGAGATTGTCGGCGTCGCTTGCATTGGCGTCGTAGACCGTGCCGGTGGCATTCTCGGCGAAGTTGGCCGTGGTGCCCGATGAGAACACTGGCGCGTTGTCGTTCTGGTTGGTCACCGTGATGGCGACCGCCTGGTCGGTGCTCAGTGTGCCGTCGGAGGCGGTGACGGTGATGTCATAGACGTTGTTGGCGCCTTGATCGAGCCGGTTCTCGAAGTCGGGCGCGGTCTTGAAGGTGACCACGCCGGTTGAGTCATCGATGTCGAACAGGCCAAAGTCCGCCCCCGACAGCGTGTAGGTCAGCGCCCCGAGATTGTCGGCGTCACTAGCATTGGCGTCGTAGACCGTGCCGGTGGCGTTTTCGGCGAAGCTGGCCGTGGTGCCCGATGAGAACACCGGCGCATTGTCGTTCTGGTTGGTCAGTGTCACGGTGATGAGCTGCTCGTCGAAATTGCCCTGGCTGTCTGTCGCGCGCACCTGAACATCATAGAAGTGATCGAAGGCGCCGCCGTTGAGGCTCGGGTTCTCGTAATCCTCGGGCTGGTTGAACGAGAGCACGCCGTTCTGGATCTGGAACAGGTTTTGATCGAAGCCGCCGACGATCGAGTAAGTGAGCGTGTCGTCAGCATCCGGATCGCTGGCCTCGACGGTGGTCACCGCGGTCGTGTTCTCGGCAATCGAGATCTGAGCCGTGTCGCCACCGCCATTCGAGGTGATGGCAGGCGCGGAATTGAGAAGCTCGCCAAGAGTCTTCTGGCCGTCCGCGAACTGGAACAGTTCGACATTGCTGACGGTATCTGTCCCTTCAGGAGAGCCGGCACGCAGATCGGCGATTGTCAGGCTCCCGTCCGGGTTCTGGTCGACTTGGTAATCCGCCCGGGTTCCCTCGTAGATCGCTGTATCGGAGTCCGCGCCTCCATCGAGAACATCATTGAGCGCGCCGCCCTTCAGTATGTCGTCCCCGCCCCCACCAGACAGGTTGTTGTCATGATTGCCTCCGTAGATCTCATCGGCGTACTGCGTGCCGATCACATTCGGGATTCTCGCTATGGAATCCGTGGGAGTTCTGTTCGCAGGGTCTGGATCGATGAAGCCGAACGTGTCGATCGCCGTGTCGGAGGGCAGTCCTCCCTGAACGCCACCGTCCCCCAGCAGGTTGACAACCACGCCGTGGGGGCCTCCTTCGGAACCGTAGTCGAGAGTGTCGGAGCCGGCTCCGCCGTCCATCGTGTCGTTTCCGGCTCCGCCGATGAAGGTGTCCGCGCCCCCGTTTCCAAGCAGCGTGTCGTCGCCACCTTCTCCAATCAGGAGATTGTCGCCGGCGTTGCCAAAGAGATAATCGGCGAAATCCGATCCGCGGGCGTCCTCTATGTTGATCAGAGTGTCGGTGTCGCCAAAGAGATCGATGGCGCTATGAGGTCCGGCCGTTCCAAGGAAAGACGTCTGCGTCGTTCCCGACAGGTTGACGAATGCGCCGTGGCTGGCCGTTCCATCATTGTCCCGCGAATAGTCGATCATGTCCTTGCCGTCGCCGCCGTCGACGACATCGCCGCCCGCGCCCATCTGGAACTGGCTGAAGGATTGGTCGCCGCCGTAGACGGTGTCAGCAAACTGGGTGCCGCGCACCTTGTTGATGTTGACCAGCGTATCGGTGTCGCCGAATCCGTCGGTCGCGCTGTTCGCCGCTTGGCCTCCTTGTGCTTGGTCCGAAAGGTTAACGGTGACACCGCTGCTGCCGCCGTGATGAATGTCCTGGTCGTAGTATGCCCAGGAATCACCGGACCCGCCGGTAAGAATGTCGTCGCCGCCAAGACCCTGGAAGCCCTCGTAGCCTTCGCCGTCTCCGACCAGCACGTCGGCGAATTCCGATCCGATGATGTCTTCGATGTTCTGCAACGTGTCGGTGTCGCCGTAGAGGTCGATCGCAGTGCCCGGTCCGGCTGTGCCGAGGAACGAGGTCTGCTCGGCGTCCGACAGATTGACGAAAACGCCGTGGCTGGCTGTTCCATCATTGTCCCGCGAATAGTCGATTGCGTCGCCGCCGTCGCCGCCGTCGACAAAATCGCTGCCTGCACCCATTTGGTACTGGCTGAAGGATTGGTCGCCGCCGTAGACCGTGTCGCCGAAACGGGTGCCGCGAACGTCTTCGATACTTGTCAACGTGTCGGTGTCGCCGAATCCGTCGATAGCGCTGCCTGTGCCCAGATCAACGGTTACCCCCTGGTTGCCACCGTACCGCGCATCCTGGCTGTAATCCGCCATGTCGCGGCCGCCGGCGCCATCGATCCAATCGTCGCCTGCAATGCCCCGGATTGTGTTGTTTGCGCCGTCGCCCGTAAGTGAATCGCCGCCGAGGCTTCCCCGGATCCGCTCGATCCCGACGAGCGTATCCGTGGATGTGCCATCGCCATAAAGCTCCAACGCCGTGCCGGTGGCCAGGTCCACTGTCACGGAGATCAGATTCTGGTCATTGGCATAGTGCACTTCGTCGCTGCCGTCGCGTCCGTCGACGATGTCGTTGCCGCGGAAGGAACGGATAATGTTGTTTTCGCCATCACCGAGAAGCGTGTCCGCGAGATCGGAGCCGGCGATGCCGGAAATGCTGGTCAGCGTGTCGGCGTCACCGAACGTGTCCGTTGCGGTACCTGCAGCCAGATCGACGGTAACCCCCAGCAGGCCACCCTCACCGGCGTACCAGACGTCGTCGAAATCGCCCTGGCCGTCAAAAGTGTCATTGCCTGCCCCGCCGTGGAACACGTCCGAACCATCGCCGCCGAGCATCGTGTCATCGTCGGTGCCGCCGTAAAGCTCGTCTTCGCCGGCGCCGCCCTCGATGGTGTCGCTGCCTTCGCCCCCAGTCAGCGTGTCGTTGCCACCAAGGCCAAGGATGGTGTCGTTGCCACCATCGCCGTTGATCTCGTCGTCGCCGATCTCGAGCGCCGGGTCCCCGCCCTGCGGGCCGCCAGAGATGAAATCTGCCTCCGCCGTGCCATTGATGACATCGTTGCCATTGGTTCCGAATTTGTCGGCCATTTCACCCTCCTCGGATACTTCAATCCAGTCGGAAATCGTTCATTGAAACCCTACGCTTGGAACGACAGAAGCGCGCTTTGCCCAGCGGGTAGGAGCGTTTCCGATTCTCGTCAGCCCGAGTGAAGGCGATCCGGAACCGCCTGAAGCCGGTGTACAGGGTGCTGACGCTTGAGATGCTCATCCCCGGGTACCCAGAACTGGCATTCGCCATCGTTGTCCGGCCAAATTGCCGTTTGAATCCGCATAATCCGGCGATCAGCTGTGCTACGAAACCCCCATTTGGGGGGAGTCGGCCCAGTTCATAGTTCTCAATGATTGCAGACGGGGTCTTGGAACTTCGCAACGACGTCTTCGGCTGGATGTGGATGCGTGGCAACCTTCAGCACTGCATCGAATCTTGTATTTAGACCAGTAGGGCAAAGTCTGCGGCTAAACGAACGGCGCACTTTCCTTCCCGCATTCCCCGAAAGGCTTATGCGCGACTGACAACGTGTGGCTATCCAACGTTACTCATATTAGAATAGGCTAATTAAAAGATTTGTCCCTAGTGGATGGGGAGGCGTGCCCATGGGACAGGATCGCCCAGCATTGAGGTCGGGGGAATGGATTGGCATCTACGATGAGAAACGTGTTGCCTCAATAAGCAACGCGGTTGCTGAAGCAATTGATGCCGCGGCGTTCGGGGTGGGTTCCTGGGACGAGGTGCCGCGCGTAATGGGGGAAGCATTTCCCGGATCGTTGTGCTCCCTCCTGAATCACAATGTTGCCGAAAACAAGTTAAATTTTCAGGCCGTCTACAACATAGACCCCGGATATCTGAAATCGTATGCAGATCACTATGCCCGGTTAAATCCGTGGATACCGTTGTGGCAGGCCGTCGAGAGCGGAACGGTTCTGGTCGCCGAAGAAGATTGCCCGGCCCGTTTGTTCGCTGATACCGAATTCTACAATGACTGGCTCCGTCCGCAGAAAGACATTGAGGCAGCAGTCGGCATAAAAATTGATGGCGGTCCACGGGAAGTCATTCATCTCCCCATGCACTATCCGCTTTCCAAGGCCGGCTCGTACGACCGAGCAGCAGCCGAAGTTCTCAAGCGGATACGAAGCAATCTGCGAAGGTCGGTCGACCTTGGACATTTGCTCAGGAAACGAACCGAGGATGCTATGGCGGGGGCCGCCTTGGTTGAACGAGCTTGCTGCGCGGCATTCGTCATAGACAGCGACAGACATCTCCGCGATGCGAACCAGCAGGCGGTTGACATGCTTTCCGCAGGTTCAGTGGCTGTACTCCGCCACGGCAGCGTGTGCCTTTCCAATGCCCGCGCAGACCACCTTTTCCGCAATGGAATTGTTGCGCTCTCCAAAGGATTGCCCATCAATTTGGACCAAATCCCTCTCTGTATCGAAGGCCGCTGGCAAGTTTCGTTCGCGCCGCTTCCCGCCATATCGGCAGCTGCAAGCGGCATTCTGTCCATCTTTCTCACCAGACCGATGGTTCTTGTCCTTATCCGCGATCTGGATGCTCGTCTCCGAGGCCCTGGGGACTTGTCGGCATTTGCCCTACAGTACGGGCTGACCCGCTCCGAAATCATGTT
Organism: Mesorhizobium sp. CNPSo 4689; assembly: GCF_057784325.1. Classification (NCBI taxonomy): domain Bacteria; kingdom Pseudomonadati; phylum Pseudomonadota; class Alphaproteobacteria; order Hyphomicrobiales; family Phyllobacteriaceae; genus Mesorhizobium; species Mesorhizobium sp. CNPSo 4689. Next base: position 600 of record NZ_JBWLUZ010000069.1, on the reverse strand, counting down.
TTGCGAGCGGTTGGCCAAAGGGGATTCCCTGGCCGAGACAGCCGGCATACTCGGCATAAAACTTGAAACCGCCCGCGACAGGGTGAAATCGATATTCCACAAGACCGGTACGCATCGACAAGGCCAGCTTGTGGCGATGCTGGGCGTATTCTTCATGTGAGACTGAAAGTCAGGAAGTGGCCGAGAGCTGACAGACGGCTTTTGACATCAGAAAGCGGCAGCCGGAGTTTCAAGTCATTGTGGGTCGGTGAGGAAGGGCATGATATCCACGCCGTCTCCCGGGAAGACGGTGAAATGCGGGTGGCTCTCAAACAGGCGGGCGGCAGCCTCGATGGTATCGGCCTCGATGACAATGTAGCCGCAGAAAGGGTTCACGGCGTCGGCGATGCCGTCCTTTGTAACGCGCGTCGTTCTGCCGACCATACCGCCGCGATCAGGGAAGAATGCGGCGTTTCTCTCCTCCCAGTCCGCCCACTGCTGCAATCCGACGCTATCAATCGCATCTTGCTCGGGCTTGGGCAGGCTGCGAAAGCGGGCAAGGTCTTCGGGCTTCATCGTGTAGACGGCAAGAAAGCGGGGCATACAGCGAACTTCGGGCTG
>NZ_JBWLUZ010000068.1:0-11617 GCF_057784325.1 Mesorhizobium sp. CNPSo 4689 | reverse complement strand
ATGATGGGATTGCCGGGTTCGTTTGCATCAGTGAAAACCATGGCCATTCGCGTTGTCTCGGCAGCAACAACGAACGGGCCAAGGTCGTGCTGAAAGCTCTCGACTTCGGCTTCGGCGTCCTTCTGCTGTTCGGACTTGTCAGGCATCGTGACCATTGATCCCGCCCCGTCGGCGCAAGCCATTCGACAGCGTAGCTTGCCCAAGGCCTCCGCGCTACAGGCATTGAACTCGTCGCTTTTCGAGACCTCCTCTGCCCCGGTGTCGCGACTGCGCGCTGGACGACGGCCCGCGACGAACCGGACTGAACGCAAAAAGCCCGCCGCACCTTTCGGCGAACGAGCTGATATGTGCGGCCCCGCCTCCAAGCGAGAGGCAGTCGATGGTTCCGGTCCGCAATAGCACGACAAAGGAGCAGTTCCCGATTTCCTGGAACTGGGGCTCGGACCCATATCACTCACGCGGCATCCGGCGGCTCCGACTTGGAGTGCCTGCGGTCCTCAAGCTCGGCCGCGTGCCATGGAGTTGCCCATGCGCGAGGAACCACCCGGGTGGCGTGCGAACCCTTCTGAGGCAGCACTATCCTGTGGAACGCAAACATTGCGCGTCGACTAAATATACCTGATCATGACCTTCGCAGGGTGGAGGCATCAAGTGGTGACTGGTCGTCGAAACGGCATGCAGCCGTCGGAGCCCGGGTTGCCGGGTATCCTTTCCGCGGCCGCGGCTCAACCGCGCATGTCGTTGCCCACCGTCGCGACCGTCGTGACGGCGGTTGCCGCCCTCTATTTCGGGCGCGAGGTTTTCCTGCCGATCGCATTCGCACTGCTGCTGACCTTTGCGCTTGCACCCGTCGTTTCCGCCCTCAAACGAGCCGGTATTCCCCGCCTTCCTGCGGTCATTGTCAGTGTGCTGGCTGCATTCGCAGCACTCGCTCTGTTCTCCTTCATTGTCGCCACGCAAGTCAGCGAGCTGGCGCAGAACATTCCGGTCTACCAGACAAACATCCTGACCAAGATCCGCTCGCTCAAGGAAACAGTGGTAGGAGGAGGGATCATTGCCAGACTGAGCGGGGTCATCGAGCGCGTCGGCCAGGAGATCGACCGGCAGGAACCGTCGCTGCCCGCCGCCGACAAGCCGAAGCGCGAGCCGGTGCCTGTCGAGATTATCGCGCGCGAAAGGCCGCTCCAGGTTCTTCAGAATCTGATCGGTCCGCTGATCAGCCCGCTGGCGTCCGCCGGACTGATCATCGTCGTCGTCATCTTCATGCTGCTCGAGCGCGAGGATTTGCGCGATCGTTTCATACGGCTTGTCGGCTATGGCGACCTGCACCGCACCACCGAGGCGCTTCAGGATGCCGGCAAGCGGGTCGGCCAATATCTGCTCATGCAATTGGTCGTGAACAGCGTCTACGCCATACCTATTGCGATCGGGCTGGGGATCCTCGGCATTCCCAATGCGCTGTTGTGGGGCCTGCTGGCGCTGACGCTGCGCTTCGTTCCCTATATCGGTCCGGTCATTGGCGCGCTGTTGCCTTTGTTCCTGGCGCTCGCCGTGGCACCTGGCTGGTCCCTCGTGCTGTGGACTGCCGGGCTGTTCGTGGTGATGGAGTTGGTCACCGGCAACGTCGTCGAGCCCTGGCTCTACGGCTCGCGGACGGGACTCTCGCCACTGGCCATCATTGTCGCGGCGATCTTCTGGACTTGGCTCTGGGGTCCGCTCGGCCTGGTCCTGTCGACGCCGCTCACCGTCTGTCTTGTCGTGCTTGGCAGGCACGTGCCGCAGTTCGAATTCCTCGACGTGCTGTTCGGCAACGAGCCCGTGCTTGACCCCCATGCCCGACTTTACCAGCGACTGCTGGCCGGCGATCCCGAGGAAGCCACCGACCACGCCGAGGAGATCCTAGAGGAGAAGTACCTGATCGAATTCTACGACAAGGTTGCCATCCCCGCCCTTCTGCTCGGCGAGCAGGACCGCGTCCGCGGCGTGATGGGTGACCAGCAACTCCGGCAAGTGGCCGTCAGCGCCCAGACGCTGGTGGCAAATCTCGACGACAGCGCCCAGGAGGAAGCGGCCGAGGAAGATGACCCGACCGCGGCCGAGGACGCGCGCGCGGATGCGGGAAAAGAGGCAGCCGGGGAGGGTGAGAACGCCATCGAGCTGCCGGACGGCACCGACATGTCGGTGCTTTGTACCGGCGGGCGGGGCGAACTCGACGATGCCGCCGCCGCCATGGTGGCGCAGGTGCTCGAAGTCCAGGGCGCGACCGTGTCGAAGGCGGCTTTTGCCGATATTAAGCCCGCCAGTATTCGCCGCCTTGACCTCGACGCTGTCGACACCGCCGTGGTCGGCTTCCTGAACCGGGATTCCGTCAAGCACGCTCGCTTTCTGGTTCGTCGATTGAAGCGCCAAGCCGGCGCTGCGGGTGGGGATCGTATTCTGGTCGGAGGCCGGCAACGACGACAAGGAGGCAGCCGCCAAGTTGGCCAATGACATCAATGCCGATTTCGTGGCACGGCATGGTCGACGCGGCGCTGGGCGCGCTGTCGAACGAGCCGCCGGTTGTGCTCAAACGCGCCGCCAACGCCGCTTGCGTCGGCGACCGCCAGCCCGCAAGAAAGCGTCGCTTGCGGTTGCAAACTGAGCGTGGAGCAGGGCGAAATAGAGGCTGCACTGCCGCCGCTCTCTGCGTCGAAGGCTTGCCTGAAACCGATCGCTGCTTGGGAGCGTCGCCCTCGGCGTTCAAACGGAAGCTGATTGACGTGCGGGAGATGATTCACTCTGATTATTTTTAGTAACTTCAACGACTGTCCACACACTTTGTAACATTGTGGCGGACGATAAAATGAGCGTAAGGCGGTTATTTAAATGCCGCTTTATGCCTCCTGCGTGGTGAGCTTACCTCCGATCTTCAGTGTGAGACATTGCCCGCCATCAGACAGTCAGCGATGGCTTTCGACTACTTCGAGCGCCGAGTGCCTTCAATTTCTCGCAAAACTGGGCGTGCGGTTTGCTCATCGCCGCTTCGTTGCATTCCATCATCGTGTCCTGAAACGCCGGGACAAAAAACGGCATCACGGAACCGAACAACCTCTACCGAATTGAATCGCGTTCGCATTCGGGCCGATCACCTGCGGCCTTTTCCATCGAGAAGCCAGCGACCGCGTTGGCCTCTCGAATCGCTGCTAGAGATTTTTCTTGATCACGGCGGCGGCCTTATCGGTGGCATCCTTTGCGGCGGCCTTCACGTCGCCGACGGCCTTTTGAACCTTGCCCTTTGCCTCCTGAATCTCGCCCTCTGCCCGCAGCCGGTCGTTTCCAACGGCCTTGCCCACGCCTTGCTTGATGTTGCCGGCAGCCTGGTTGGCGAGGCCCGCTGCCTTATCGCTCGTGCTTCCCATGGAATGCGCTCCTTGTGGTGGTGACTTGAACCCCAGAAACGCTGCTGTTGTTAGGAGGTTCCGGAGATGCAGGCCGCGGGCCACTTCACCGGGTAAGGTTGCGCATTCTCGGCGGGCATATCCTCGCTCGAAAGCCCGTATGGAGTTCAACTCTTCCGCACCTGCCACATCGGTCGCTGACCAGCGGCAGGTTCAACCCTCACTGCGTGTTCTTCTGTTGATCCATGTTTCATGGTTCGTTTTCCTCCGTTGGCTTGCGTTCGATGCAAGTTCCTCCGCTTCGATTTTCTTGGCATCGATCACGGTCTTGAAGGTGGGAGCGAACATCCTCCGAAGCGCGGTCCCCGTTAGCGATCAGTGCGCCCGTCTGGGAAAGTGAGGGCGGGTTCGAAGAATGCGCGCAATGAATAATGCGCGCCAGAGGGTCAAGTTCGATTTCGATGAAAAACCGGACCTCCGTCAGTCGGGTTCCCGGCGCTGATCGCGCTGCCGTGTTTCGGCCTGCTGAACGCGACCTGACATCATCCTCATCGAAGACGCAGGATCGGGCCCGAGCCTCATACGGCAATCGGGCGTTTGCGCGGAGGTGGTCGACAGCGAGGCGAATATACGCGGACAAAACGCAGGTTTGGCTCGCAGATCAGATCAGGGGTTTGTCTTGTGAAGCCCTCCGTTCAATGACTGAGTTCAGCCAGTCAGGGTCCATCTCTGGAACGGACGACAAGAGCAATTCCGTGCAGGGGTCGTACGGCGGCTGAAGAACGTGTTCTTTCTCGCCTTGCCTGACCACTTCGCCACGGTGAGCAGTTGAGTGGCCTTGCCCCTGCTGCAGCCAAAAAGCCAAGCCTGCAAAGCGTCCTCTTTATCGCTGCGGAGATTGTATACAAAAACAAAGAAAGATGTTGACAATCTTGTGATCTAGGTTTCCCCTAGGGTATCCGCGCAGCTGATGAGCAAAACACAAAGCGCGATAACCAGAAGGGGAAATGCCAGAATGATCAACCGACGCTCGACTCTCAAATCGATGGTGCTTGGCGCCGTCTCCGCTCTCGCTATGACCGCCGCGGGCATGCCGTCCGCGCAGGCCCAGAACAAGGAACTCAAGATCGGTTTCGTTGGCGTCACCAGCGGTCCGGCTGCCGCCTGGGGCACCTCGAACGTGCGTTCAATGCAGACGCGCGCCGCCTGGATCAACGAGACTGGCGGCGTCAAGATCGGTGACGCCACCTACGACATCAACATCGTCACCTTCGACGATCAGAAAGACCCTAAGCGCGCCATCGCCGGCATGGAGAAGATGGCGCAGGAAGGCATCCACTATGTGGTTGGGCCGAATGTCGATGACGGTGCTGCCGCCGTGCGTCCGGTCGCCGAGGCCAACGGCATCATCTATTTCCCTTACGCCTTCCCGAAGTCGCTCTACGAGAAGCCTGCTTCGAATGCCGTGCTCGGCATGATCGCCAACTATCAGTCTGGCCCGGCGATCTACAAATACCTCAAGGAAAACAAGGGCGTGAAGACGATAGCCTTCGTCGCCGCCAATGAATCGGATCCGTTGAGCCAGCGCGACGGCGGCGTCGAGGCGGCCAAGGCACTCGGCCTCGAGATCGTCGCCCAGAACGACACTTACCAGAACGATACCCGCGACTTCACGCCGGTGATCACGCCGATCGTTGCACTGAAGCCCGACCTGCTTGTGCTGTCCGGCGTCGCGCCAGCGAACGCGCCGTTGCTCATCCGTGCCGCCCGAGAGCTCGGTTTCGAGGGCCTGATCTCGACCGAAACGGCGCAGGACGCCAAGGTTCTGGAGGAAGGCGCCGGCGAGTACGCCAACGGCTTCATCTCCGTCGGTGGCGCCTCCACGCCGGAGATCGCCTCGGACGCGATGAAGGAATTCGTCGATCGCTACACCAAGATGTTCGGCGAATACAATGACGAGTCCAACACAAAGGTCTACGCGCTCGAATACATCATCGAGACGCTGAAGGCCAACCCGGCTGCGATCGACAATGTCGATGAGTTCAAGAAGACCATCGACACCTTCTCGGCGCCAAACCCCTACCTGAAGGGCGACGCCAAGCTGAGCTATGTCGGCACGACCTCCTTCGGCCAGAAGCGCCAGCTCGCGGTGCCTATGGTGGTCAACGAGTACAAGGACGGTGCCTTCCAGACCCTCTTCGTCGGCACGGTCGACTAGGGTTAGGTTCCAGCGGTTGTTTCCTCCCGCGTTGCCGGGGGCCCGGGGCATGTTTCCGGGTCCCTCGGAAGATCGAAGGCGTCCATGGAACAGGTCATCGCTAACGGATTCTACCTCGGCGCCCAATATGCGCTGATCGCATTGGGGCTCACACTCATCTTCGCCTTGATGAATGTCCTCAACTTTGCCCACGGGCAGATGTATGTGCTGGGCGGCTTCATCACCTACACAATATACGGCCAGCTCGGGCTGCCCTTCGTGGTCGCCCTGCTGGCGTCCGGCGTCACTCTCGCCGTCATCGGTGCGCTTATGGAGAAATATCTTTTCCGAACCGTCATCAAGCGAAGTCTGCGCGAGGAAAGCACAATGCTGCTGGCAGCTGCGACGGCCTTCTTCTTCGACGCCGTCATCCTGCTCATCTTCGGCGAAAAGCAGCGCGGCGTACCCAAGATCGTCAAAGGCGTTTTCAACGAGGGCGGCATCATCATGCCTTATGACCGTATGGTCGTCGGCGTGCTCGCACTGGTCTTCATTGCGGCCTTCGTCCTCTACATGCAGTACAGCAGGGTCGGGCGAGCCATGCGGGCGCTGGCCCAGGATCGGGTCGCCGCGCAATTGATGGGCGTCCACGTCGACCGCTATTCGATGATCGGCTTCGCCATAGGCGCCATGCTGGCCGGCATCGTCGGCGGCCTTTTGGTCACCATCACCGGCGTCAATTCCGGCATCGGTGGACCGATCTCGATCAAGGCCTTCATGATGGTGATGATCGGCGGTGCCGGCGTCGTCGGCGGTGCGATCGCCGGCGGCTTCATCCTCGGTATGATGGAGTCAGTCGGCCTCACCATGCTGCGCGAATATGGCGACGTCACTTACCTCGTCATCTTCGCCGCGCTGATGGTGTTCCTCTCAATCCGCCCCAACGGGCTAATGGGCAAGCCGTGGGGTTGATGGTGCCATGACGCGTAGCATGAAAATCGCCTCGGTTGCCGCCTTTCTGGCGATCGTCTTCGTCGCCGTGCCGGTTCTGATCTCGACGAGCGGTCGGACTGACCTTTTTTATACGTTCACCTCGGTGGCGCTGCTCAGCATCGCCAGTGCCGGCGTGTGGCTTACCTTCTACATTGGCCGAATTAACATCGGCCAGGGCGCCTATGCGCTGATGGGTGGCTACGTCTCGGCCATACTTGTGGTGACCCATGGCTGGTCGTTCTGGCCGACGCTGCCGGTCGCCGGTCTGTTCTGCGCGGCGGCAAGCGTCCTTATCGGCCTGCCGATCCTGCGCCTGCGCGGCGTCTACTTCGCCATGGTGACACTGGTGCTGACCGAGGTCGCGCGGCTTCTGGCTCTGGCGCTGCCGATCACCAACGGTGCCAAGGGCATGGTCAGCATCCCGCTGCCCGGGGCGCTGTCGGCCTTCGGCCTCACCATCATCCCGGATTTCGCCGCCTTGCATAATCCTCGGCTGGCTTTCTACCTACTGGCGGTCGCGCTCATGGTGGTCTGCTTCGCGGTGGTGTACCGGCTGGTTCATTCGCGCGTCGGGAAGCTCTGCCAGTCGCTCCAGCAGAACGAGGAGCTGGCCTCGTCGATCGGCGTCAACATCGCCTATCTGCGCGTCATCGCCTATGCCGTCTCGTCCTTCTTTGGCGGCGTAGCCGGCGCGATCTTCGCCGCCATCTCGCAGTCGATCTATCCGTCGAGCTTCACGGTCATCGACTCTGTCAATTTCATGCTGAACTGCTTCCTCGGCGGGCTCGGCTACGTATTCGGACCGATGCTCGGCACGCTGGTGCTCTATTTCGGCTGGGACCTCCTGTTCCAGACCGGCCGGTTTCAGCTGCTGATCTACTCGACCTTGATGATCGTGCTGATGCTGTTCTTGCCCAATGGGCTACTCAGCCTCGCCGCCACGACCCGGAAGAAGGGGTGAGCCATGGCCGATCTGCTCGAAGTCTCGGCTCTGACGAAACGCTTCGGCGGTCTCGTCGCGGTCAACAATATTTCCTTCTCGGTGCGCGAGAAGGAGATTCTGTCGGTCATCGGTCCCAACGGAGCCGGCAAGTCCACACTTTTCAAGCTGATCTCGTCGTTCCTCAGGCCGACATCGGGCGAAGTGCGCTTAAAGGGCGAGCGCATCTCCGACCTCGCGCCGCACATCGCCGCGCGCAAAGGCGTCGTCCGGACGTTTCAGGAAACGACGATCTTTAGGAACATGAGTGTGCGCGAGAACGTCATCATCGCACACCATCTGCGCTCTAGGGCGAGCCTGCTCGGCTTCTTCCTCGGCACCGGCGCGGCCAAGGCCGACGAGGCAGCCTTCGGCATGTCGGCCGACGAGATTCTGGCGCTGCTTGGCCTCTCGTCGCTCGCCGGCGAGACCGCCCGAAACTTGCCGCATGGTCACTTGCGGGCGCTCGGCATTGCCATTGGCCTCGCCACGAACCCGTCGATCCTGCTGCTTGACGAACCTTTCGCCGGGATGAACCACGAAGAGACGATGAGAATGGTGGCGATGGTTAGACGGTTGCGCGAGCTCGGCCTCACCATCCTTCTGGTCGAGCACGACATGCCTGCCGTCATGAAGATTTCTGATCGCATCGTCGTCTTGAATTTCGGCGAGAAGATCGCAGAGGGAACGCCGGCGGAAATCCAGAATAACGACAAGGTGATCGAGGCTTATCTCGGCAGCGAAGACGAGGCTATCGGCCTATGAACCAGATCCTGAAATTCGCTAATGTCGCACTCTACTACGATCACGTCTACGCGCTGAAAGGCGTATCGCTGGAGGTCAACGAGGGCGAGACTGTCGCGCTGATCGGCGCCAACGGCGCCGGTAAGTCATCGATCCTTCGCGCCATCACCGGCCTGCGCAAGATCAAGTCCGGCGAGATCCACTACAGCGGCCGACGCATCGACGGTGCCGCCCCCGATGCCATCGTCAAGATGGGCATCGCCATGGTGCCGGAGGGACGCCGCGTCTTCCCCTACATGTCGGTCAAGGACAATCTGCTCATGGGCGCCTTCACCCGCTCCGACAAGGCCGAGATCGCCGCCTCGCTGGAGATGGTGCTCGGCCGCTTCCCCCGCCTCAAGGAGCGATATTCGCAAGCCGCCGGTACGATGAGCGGCGGCGAGCAGCAGATGCTGGTAATCGGCCGCGCGTTGATGGCCAAGCCGCGCCTGCTGCTGCTCGACGAGCCGTCGCTGGGCGTCGCGCCGAAGCTCGTCCAGGACATTGCCCGCTCGATCGTAGCGATCAATCGCGACGAGAAGGTCAGCGTTCTGCTGGTCGAGCAGAACTCCCGCATGGCGCTGCGCATTTCCCAACGCGCCTATGCTCTGACGACCGGCAGCGTCGCGCTGAATGGGAACTCCGCTGATTTGCTGACCGACGAACGGGTCAAGCATCTTTATCTCGGCGGCGAGATTTGAGGCTGATCGCATGCGCATACTCGTCATCAATCCCAACACGACCGCGTCGATGACCGCCAAAATCGGCAAGGTCGCAGCGAGCGTCGCTTCTGCCGGGACCGAAATCATTTCGGTGAACCCCGGCGACGGTCCGCCGAGCATCGAAGGCTATTTCGACGAAGTCTTCGCCATTCCTGGGATCATCGCCGAAATGAACAAGGCGGCGGCCGTCGACGCCTATGTCATCGCGTGTTTCGACGACACCGGGCTGGACGCGGCACGTTGCGCCGCCGAGGCGCCGGTCATCGGCATCGGCGAGGCCGCCTTCCACCTTGCCAGCCTGGTCGCCGGCAAGTTCAGTGTCGTGACGACGCTCGCCCGCTCCGTTCCAGCGATCGAGCACAATCTGGCGAAATACGGCCTCGCGTCGCGCTGCGCCAAAGTCAGGTCGTCGGAGGTTGCCGTGCTCGATCTCGAACTGCCGGGCTCGGACGCCAGCTGCAGAATCTCGGACGAGATCGCGCGCGCCATCAGCGAAGACAGGGCGGAGGCGATCGTTCTTGGCTGCGCGGGCATGGCCGATCTGGCAAGCAGCCTGTCACAGGAACACGGCGTTCCCGTACTCGACGGTGTCGCCTGCGCGGTCGCCTTGGCAGAGAGCTTGTTCAGAGTTGGTTTGCGGACGTCGAAAGTCGGCGGCTACGCTGCTCCCCGCGGCAAGCGGTTCTCGGGCATCTACGAATCGCTGTCCCCGGCCGGCGCTGCCGAAGCCGTTGTTTCGCCGAACGGGCCTGGCCTTACGAATTGAGGTCCTGTGTCCCGGGATTGACCGCCGCGCAAGCCATACTAGATTGCAGCGACCGTTAGGCGGTTTGGGATAGATCTGGCACGGTCGTGCCTGCGCGTTGAAGAGCATGCTGACAGTACTCAGGGAAGAAGACCGCGACGAAAAACCGGCAGCCCGCTGGTCGCCGATATACTATGGCCTGAGAGATGCCATTGTCAGCCATCGTCTCGCTCCTGGCACCAAGCTGCCGGAAGATGAGTTGGCGTCGATCTATTCGGTGAGCCGCACCGTCATTCGTGCCGCTTTGCAAGCTCTGGCTCATGACCGGTTGGCGCGGCTGGAGCCAAACCGCGGCGCCTTCGTGGCCCAGCCGTCGAAGGTGGAAGCGCGCGAGGTATTCGAGGCACGGGCGCTGATCGAACCCAAGGTGGCTTGGCTCGCCGCGAAGGCAGCAGTGTCATCCGACATTGCGCAGTTGCGGCGGCATCTCGAGAAGGAACATGAGGCGCTTCACGCCGGCCGGGACAGTGAGGCGATCATGCTGTCGGCACGTTTCCACGTCGGCATCGCCGAGATCGCCGCACACTCGGTGTACACCAACTTCGTTCGCGACCTTGTCTCTCATTCTTCTCTCATCATAGCGCTCTATTGGAAAAGGCGCGACGCGACCTGTGAGAAACACGCCCATCACGCGCTGGTCGATGCAATCGAAGCAGGGCGCAGTTCCCAAGCAGCCGAGCTGATGACCAGCCATCTGGTCGACCTCCTGTCGGGGCTCGACCTTACAGACAAAATAGAAAAATCAGACAACCTCTCGGATTTGCTTCGTCCGTAGAGCGGGAGCAATGCTGCACCCGAGCAGCCGCCGGTGGCCGGCACTGCTGCGCCAAGACCGCGTCCTTTGCAGCCATCTGTTGCTGCGAAGCGAATGTCGGTATCGGTGGTCGTGTGTCCACGCAACCAAGGTGTTTGCAATCATATGCCGTCAGCGTTGTTTTGCTTCCGACAACGCGACGCGTCGGCTGAGCCTCATTCGGAGTCCTCACTATTGGGTTCGCCACCGAACACGAGAACATACGAAGGAAATGGTTGGGCTAACCACCAGCTAACCGTTTGTTTTTGTTGCAAAGATGACGTCCCTCAGGGCCCACCATGACCGTTGATTTTGCAACGAAGAAATGCCCTAATTGGAGCGGTGACGGTACTTTTCGAGTCGGCTTGGGCGCGCCGTCGAACGCCGCAAAGTGCAAAAAATCGCCCGATTGGTCCCGATAGTTGGTGAAACCTCAAGATATTTTTCGCGGCGATTTTCCCTTTAAAATCAAAAGCGTAATTTTTTGACGGCCCATGGGTCGGCGTTGTGCGTCACAAATAAGAAAAAACCCAGCTAGATCAATGACCTAGCTGGGTTAGAAACAATCGAGTGGGAGTGAGGGATACAAACGGCGGCGTTAGCGTAGTTTCGGTGGCGACTTTCGCTGTCTTCGTGTCCGTATCTCACTTCCCGCTGAACTGGCATTCTCCATCTCCGATCTGGCAAGTCCGATCTGCGCCCATGTCCCCTATGAAGTAAAGACCTTTCAAAAAGGGAGAGGGCTATGGCGTAGAACGGCGTGCACAAAGGCGGGTCTGCTTTGCGCCTCATGTCGGTCGTAGAGACAACTTTTGTCGATTCCTGAAAGCAGATGAGGTGGATGGCTCCCGCTCCCGGCATCACAGTGCCACAGTGGGTTTGCTGTCAGGCAACCCGAGCTAAGGAGCCATCCGCCATGCAGATTACCACCGTGGGCCTTGATCTGGCCAAGCGCATTTTTCAAGTTC
>NZ_JBWLUZ010000067.1:0-11734 GCF_057784325.1 Mesorhizobium sp. CNPSo 4689 | reverse complement strand
TCGCTCTCGTCATCCCCGCTCTGCGCGAACTCCACTACGTCACCCATTATGACGATCCGCAGTGATCGGCGGCGACGCGCGGACCAACGGCTGACCTACCATAGACGCATCACCGGATTTCGGGAAAGGTGCCTTGGTGCAACGCTTACACTCGACCTCGACAATCCCAACCACGGCCTGCTGCTGCCGATCCTGATCTACTGCGTCGACAAAAAGGGGAGGCCCGTGCCGAGACCGCGCACTTCATCGAGCACGAGGCCCGGAGCGATCGGCGCCGGCGCGCCGACCAACGAGCGACTTAACCATCAAGACGATTTTTCAGGAGAGGTGCCTTGGCGCATCGCTCTTACACTCGTGCAGCCGCCAACGCCGTCGATTGCCGCCAGTGTGACCGCGGTCCCGCAATGCCCCGAGGACGCCTTCGTCATCGAAGCTTCGACCTCCACTCCATAACCCTGTGTCCAAAGCCGCAGCGCCTCGACCGCCTCCTGCACGCTCATTCCATAATCGATCAGGTTCGACACCGCTGCATCGCGAGGGGAAGATGTGATCATACCGCCCGGCACGATGTAGCAGGCGCCGAACAAGTAATTGATCGTCTGGGTGCTGGCGACGACGTTACCGAACCCGTCCTCCACCGTCATGCGGGTCGTATGGACGCCTCACCGAAGTTTTCATGACGCCTCCTTCCTTAATCGCCTGCGTACGACCGCCAACTTGATCCGCAATTGGAAGCGCACGCTGCAGGACGGGGAGAGCTTCCTGTTTCCTAAGCGGGGCGGAGGATGCATGGCGCGTTTGGACGCCACCCAGCGACTTGAACTTGCGGTCTCGGTCGCCGTGGGACAAACAAGGCAGCACATCAGCGGCTGCGCCAGATGCTCGGCTCGGCGGGCAGATGGAACGAGGATATAGGCGTTCGAGGAGATGGCCTTCACGCTACACCGCGAAGGCCAGCGTCGTAGAGGCATCAGCCCTCCTGTTTGTCGTAGTGCGTAACGTGCCCGCGCAGGATGCCTTCGGCGTTCGTGTACAAGAACATCATTTTTAGAACTTTCCCGTCAGCCGAGATCGTGCGGGTTCCAACTCCCATGACCTTACCCGCCATTTTGGTCGTAGTCACGATTGTGTTGGCGTCGACCTGCTCACTGGACATCTCGTCCATCAAAGAGTTACCTACATGGGGGTAGTACTTTCCGTCCGGCTTACCGGTCATCGTCTCGAGGAACGGTGTTCCGTCGGACTTGATTGCACTGACCGTGCAGGTAATGCCCTCTGGCCCCTCCGTATACGTTCGGGTAGCAGACTTGAAACTCAATGGCGACGGCCCGTTGATGATCTTTGACTTTGCCAGTTTGAGTTCCCAGGTGCCGATGACCGGATCTATTGCTTTCATGGTGCCTCCGCTGCTTGCTTTCATGGGCCTCCGCGCCTTAGAACCTGACTCGAAACTTGGTTACGCACGAGGCGGGGTTGCCAGGCGGCGAAGCATGAGGCGGATTGAGGCGATGAAGATCCAGGCCTCGGCGCTGGCGATGGTCGCCTCGAAGTCCTTGGCGAGCCGGCGACAACGTCCCAGTCAGGCGAAAGTTCGCTCGACGACCATCGCCGCGGGAGCACCTCAAGGCCTTTGGCCTCGTCGGAGCGCTTGATGATTTCGATGGTCCACGTGCCGAGATCGGCTAGAGCCTGCGTCAGTTTTTCTGGGCATAACCGCCGTCGGCGAACAGATGGCGCAACCAGGGGTAAAGCTGTAGAATGGGGGCGATGACGCCGATTGCCCCATCCCTGTCCTGGATGTCGCCGGTATGCACAGTCAGCCCGACCAGGAGCCCCTCGGTGTCGGTGATGATATGGCGCTTGCGGCCTTTGATCTTCTTGCCGGCGTCGTAACCACGCAAACCGGCAACGTCCGTGCCCTTTTCCGATTGGCTGTCCGATGCCGGCGCTCGGGCTCGCCTCGCGAGGGCGAGGCGTGCTGCTGCCACCAGGTTGAAGTTGATGGCCCTCCACAGCCATTGTCTCGCCAGGCGTAGAAATGTCGAAACCGGCGGGTAGCGATCCGGCAATGCCCACCACTGGCAGTCCGTCCAGGCGATATAGAGCAGCGCGTCCACGACTGTCCGCCGCTGGTTCGTCCGCGGTCGTCCTGTCGCCTTCGCTCCAGGCATGAACGGCTCGATCAACGCCCATTCCCTGTCCGTCAAGGTCGAGTCCCGCCGAGTGGTGTAGCTCGACGGTAGCGGCGGAGTCATCGATGTTTCGCCGGTAAGGTCGGGTTGCTGAGCCAACCTGATTTAAAGGGAACGATCGATGACCGACGACATGGTGAACCTGCGCGCGCTCGTGGAGAAGTCCCCTGACCCCGATCTCCTGCGCGAGATGATCGGCTTTGCCGCCGAGCGGATGATGGAGTTGGAGGTGGGGGCTGTGGTCGGGGCCGGCCAGGGCGAGAAGAATCTGCTCCGGACGGCCCAGCGCAACGGCTATGGCGACCGCGATTGGGAGACGCGGGCCGGCACGCTCGATCTGCGCATTCCGAAGCTGAGGCGGGGTTCCTATTTCCCGAGCTTCCTGGAGCCGCGGCACATGGCCGAGAAGGCGCTCACCGCGGTGATCCAGGAGGCCTACGTGCAGGGCATCTCGACGCGCTCGGTCGACGACATGGTCAAGGCGATGGGCGCGAGCGGCGTCTTCCGGAACCAGGTGAGCCGGCTGTGCGATGAGATCGATGGCAAAGTGAGGGCCGTTTTCGACCGGCCGATCGAGGGTGACTGGCCGTGTCTGTGGATCGACGCCACCTACCTGAAGGTGCGCCGCGGCGGCCGCATCGTTTCGGTCGCCGTCATCATCGCCGTCAGCGTCAACAGCGACGGCCGGCGCGAGGTGCTGGGCATGGAGGTCGGCGCCTCGAAAGCCGAGCCGATCTGGACGGAATTCCTGCGCAAGCTGACCCGCCGCGGCCTGCGCGACGTCAAGTTGGTTGTCTCCGACGCGCACGAAGGCCTCATGGCGGCGGTCGCCAAGGTGCTCAACGACCCCGGGGCGGTTTTGCAGAACGAGTTCCGCATCCTTATCGCTTTCGACCGCCATGAACACCACGATGTGCGGCACGACCCTCTTCAGCGCGATCTCGGCGTGGCAGCCGGTGATGATGTCAGCATCCACCAGCCGCTTCAGCCGCTCCCAGCAGGGCGCAGCGGAGAGATTGACGCTCTTCGCCAGCTCCGCCTTGGACACGCAGCCTTCCTTGCTCAGGATCGCCAGGATTTTGAGCTGGCGGTCGTCGAGCTTGAGCATGGACCGCTCATGCCGCAATCGTCGTGCCTACACCAGCCTTCGCAGCGGCAGCGACGGCATAGGTGGCGATCGCCGTGTCCTGCGCGCCGGTGCCGGTTAGGTCGCAGACGGTGACCTGATCGTCGCGCGTGCGGCCCGGCTTCGCGCCGGTGACGATCTCGCCAAGTTCCGGCGGCGTGCCAGCCTTCCAGACACCTGCTGCGATGGCGCTGCGCAGCTCGCCGAGGATTTCGGTCTGGCTGACCCGGTCGGCGACATAGAGATCGGCGGCGGCAAGTGCGGCCGGCTCGATCTCGTTCTTATTGGCCTGATCCGAACCCATAGAGGTGATGTGCAGGCCCGGATGTAGCCAGTCGGCCTTCAGCACCGGCTCCTCGGACGGGGTGGTGGTGATGACGAGCTGGCTTTTGGCGACCAGCTTTGCCGGATCGTGCTCGGGACGGGCGTCGATGCCGAGCTCGGCCGCGAGATCGAGCGCACATTTGGCCGCCTTGTCTTGGTCACGGCCCCAAACGAGGACCTTCTTGAAAGGCCGCACCAGCGAGGCGGCGATGATCTGCAGCCTGGCCTGGACACCGGTGCCGATAACGCCTGCGGTCTCGACATTCGCCCGTGCGAGATGGCGCGCGGCAACGGCTCCGGCGGCGGCGGTGCGCACGTCGGTCAAATAGCCATTGTCGATCAGCAGCGCTTCCACCAGCCCGGTCTTCGCAGAAAACAGGATCATCAACCCGTTGAGGCTCGGAAGCCCCAATTTCGGATTGTCGAAGAAGCCGGTGCTCACCTTGATGGCGAAACCGTCGAAGCCCGGAATATAAGCCGTCTTGACGTCCACCTCGCCGTTCGCCTCGGGGATCGCCATCGACAGTATCGGCGGCATCACCACCTTGCCGGAGGCGAGCGCTGCAAAACCCTTCTCGACCGTATCGATTGCGGCGAGGTCAAGGCGGACGATCTCACGCAGATTCGTTTCGGTCAGGATCTTGATCTCACGTGGCATAAGCGTGGCCTTCCAGTTCCAAATCGCCCAGAGAGACGCCGCGACCGTTGATGATGTCGGTGAAGACGCGCATGTCGACATTGCGGCCCGTAATGATGGTCACGATCGGCCCCTCCGTCGGCGGCAGCTTGCCGGCCATCAGCGCGGCGATGCCGACAACGCTCGCCGCGCCCTCGGCCACCATGCGCTCCTCGTAATAGACCGCCTGCATGGCGTCATAGATCTCGTCCTCCGTGACCAGCACATAGTCGTCGAGCAGGTCGCGGCAAATCGAGAAGGAGAGCCGGTTCTTCAGTCCGATGCCGCCGCCGAGCGAATCCGCCAGGCTGGCGACCTCTTCGACTTCGACCGGCCTGCCGGCACGCGCCGATTCATACATGGCGGCGCCACGGTCCATGGTGATGCCGATCACCTTGATGCCCGGCCTGATCGCCTTGGCGGCCACCGCCACGCCCGCCGCCAGTCCGCCGCCCGATAGGGGAACGAGGATCGCGGCCAGATCAGGTCGATCCTGCAGAAGCTCCAACCCGATGGTGCCCTGTCCGGCAATGACATGAGGATGGTCAAAGGGCGAAATCTCGACCAGCCCTTCCTCTTGTACAAGCCGCTGGCTTTCGGCCAGCGCATCGTCCTGGCTTGTGCCGCAGATGCGAACTTTCGCGCCAAGCGCGCGAATGCTATCGACCTTGGCCTGAGGCACCAGCGAGGACATGCAGATCACCGCTCTCAGGCCCCGGGCGCGCGCGGCAAAGGCAACACCGCGGCCGTGATTGCCGGTGGAACAGCAAGTAACACCCGCGGCACCCTCGGGCAGGTTGATGAGGGCGTTCACGGCGCCGCGCAGCTTGAACGCGCCGATCGGCTGAGTGGTTTCCAGCTTGAGTAGGAAATCCTGCCCGGCGCACTGCGTCAGGAATGGCGAGGGTACCAAAGGCATGCGCGCCGCGACACCGGAAATGATGCGGCTGGCGGCCATAATGTCGGCCAATGTCAGGTCTGGCATGGCGCGTCAGCCCGCCTCCAGGACAGCGCTGAGGAACTGGCGGGTCCGCTGTTCGTCGGGGTCGTGAATATCGTGTCCGGTGTTGACTGCACTGACTGTGCAGGTAATGCCCTCTGGTCCCTGCGTATACGTTCGCGTTGCAGACTTGAAACTCAATGGCGTCGGCCCGTTGATGATCTTTGATCTGGCCAGATTGAGTTCCCAGGTGCTGACGACCGGATCTATTGCTTTCATGGTGCCTCCGCTGCCAAATGTCCAAAGCGTTAGATATTCACCCCTCCCAGGCCAGATCTCAGTGCAAATCAACAGCACGGCGCGCCTGGTTGTTCAAGCGCGCCGCACACACGCAAAGCTTGGAAGGTTAGTAACCCAGGTCGAGGTTAACCTCGCGACTAAGAGGTTTTCCTGCCGCAAACTCCACCAAATTCTCAGTGCCCCGCTCAATAGTTCGTTCCAGAACGTCATCAGCATCGTGAGATTGGTCGTTGGAGCCGATCACATTCGGAAGCTTTTGGAGCTGCAGACGTGGCACGCCAGCTGCCGGAAAGTTCTTCCCAAACTCATACCAAGGCCAGACATCTGCTGCGAAGCCGCGCAAACGACCGGACGTAAGTGCATCATAGAGAGGTTGCTCTTGAACGTGGGTTCCACGGGCGATGTTGATCAGGAAGGCAGATGGCTTCATAGCCGCTATTTCATCCTTCCCAAAAAATCTATACGTTTCAACTGTATTCGGGACGGCCAGAACTACATAATCACATTTCCCAAGGACCGAATGTAACTCGTCCATTCCGTGCATTGAGTCTACGTATTCTGCTGGCCGCTCTTTAGTGCGACGCACTCCAATAACCCGCATGCCGAATCCCTTCGCGCACTTGGCGATGTGACCTCCGATGTTTCCCACACCAATCACACCAATAGTACGCCCATGTAGCATGGCCGATCGATGCTCGTCTGCCCATAGAGGAAAAAGCAAATGGTTTTCTTGCGCTGCTTGATGCTTCAAAAGCGTCTTCTTCGCGAGGGCAAGGACGAACATCATCGCCTGCTCTGCAACCGCGATCGCATTTGCGCCGCGAATATTGGCAAGTTTAATACCGTGTTGCTTCGCGTACGCCAGCACGCCCGCTCGGCGAAGGCTGTCAACTCCGCTGTGTAGCCAAGAAATCATCTTAAGTTTCTCGGCAATTTCTGGTATCCCGTCCGGAAGTGTCCATCCGATGAACGCGTCTGCGTCGACGGCGTGGCGCTTGATATCTGCATATGTGCACTCAAAGCGGGAGAAGTACTCTCCTTCTGGAGTTACGATTTCTGTATCACCCGGCATTGCCCTTTTTATGTAATTAATCTCTTCGTCTGTCGCGTGCCACAGGCATAGAACTTTCATCTCTCATTCACCTTTCTTGTTTTTCCAGATATGCCAATCTTTTTTAGCAACCTTCGTAACTCGGCGGTATATCGCGAACACGGGGGAATTCCGTGCTGGATCTTTTGTGCCGCTTAGCCGCCTGTATACGACGTTCCAGCAAGCGCCCTGGACTGACGTTAAAGCTCAAAGATCTTTCGGGGCGCAGTGGTTAGGACTTCGACACCGGAGTCGGTAACACGGAACGTCTCGCTGATGACGTACCCGAAATCCTCCTCGATCCAGTTGCCCAGCATCAGGTGGAACGTCATGTTTGGCTTCAGCTCCGTCATGTCGCCATCCCTGAGGCTCGCCGTCGGCTCGATCCAGCCGATTCCGTGCGCGTAACCGCAGCGCGACTCCTTGCTGAGGCCTTCCTTTTCGATGGTACGATAGAATGCATTGGCCACATCACTGCAGGTCCTTCCCGGTCGAATCGCCTCAAGAGCAGCCTCAAGACCAGCGACTTGGATCTCATGAACACGACGCAGGCGATCCGACGGTGTACCGATTGAATACGTGCGCATGAGCCCGGCACAATAGCCATGACGCGAACCGCCCAGTTCAAGGTTGACCTGTGATCCAACTCGAAAAGTATCTTCACTCCAAAAAATATGGGATGTTCCTGTACGCGGTGAGGAACATAAGCTTATTCCATGCAGCTTGGTTCCGGGCTTGCCGTTTGCACCGCGAACCAAGGTTCCTACGATTTCCGCGACCGCGTCGGCTTCACGCACGCCAGGGCGGATGACGTCGGCGGCGCGCAGAATTGCCGCGTCCGAGATTGCAGCCGCTTCCCGCATGACGGCTATCTCGAGATCAGACTTGATGAGCCGGATCCAGGTGACCACCTTGGTACAATCCACAATCCTGGCATTGAATAGGCGTCTGCTGAACTTTTGCGCCGCCCCTCCCAAAAGGCTGTTCAGTTCGATCCCTATGCCGCGGTTCGCAAGGCCAATACCTTCCAAGTAATCGACTACAACGTCGTAGCCATCCTTTTCAGCATTGCCAATGAGAGCTTCGGGGTAGGCGATGACCTTATCGCGTTCCATAAAGCACTGATGAATCGCTGCCGGCGCATCCGAGCGGCGCAGGATGAACGTCGGCTCCTCTTCGTGTGCCAAAAGCACAAGCCCCTGCGGGACGTAGCCTGAGTCTGCGGTGTACCCCGTAAGATAGGTGATATTATTTTGATCGGTCACGATAAGCGCATCGATGTCGCGCCGTGCCATGTCCGACTTCACCGCGGCAAGCCGGCGCAGATATTCGCTTCTAGGAAATGCCTGCGGCCCTCGGCTGATTTTCATGAGTTCAACTCCATCGAGTAATCTGGGACCAGATATGTTTGAGGCGGCAGAATGCGCATCGGTGACTTCTTTACCAACCCGACGACCTGACCTCTGACATTCAACAACGCCCTTCAGATGATGACCCGATCATCATCCGGCAGAGGTCGGTGATGTCGTAAACTGGCAACTTCGTGACACGCCGGATCGCCGGCGCGACCCGCGGAAATGCCGTGCATTCGAACAGGATCGCCGCGATTTCCGGATGCGCTGCGCGGAGTCGCGCGACGCAGGCGGCGACATCTGTCTCTATATCGGCGACGTCGGTCGGTTTTGGCGGGCGCTGCATCTCGTTCCGCCACAACTTGCCGCCTTCGATACCGCCTATCACGATCCTTGCCCGCTCGGCCGGATCGTCGACCCCAAGCAGATCTTCGCCGCAATAAGTTGAGTCGGCGGTGACGACGGCGAGCTTGGCGGCTGGCGGCAGCTGCCGGAGCAACATCGGCACCAGGAGCAGGCTTGACATCGCCACGGGGACATTTACCGCCGCAGCCACCGCCGCCTGATGCCGGATAAAGAAGCCGCAGTTCGAAGTTATTGCGAAGGCGCCTCGCGCCACCAGGCGCCGGGCCGCCGCGATGCAAGCCGGCTCGAGCGCTGGATCTCCGCGAAAGAGATTTTCCACCCAAGCTCCCGCCACGGTTTCCAAGAGGACCGGAACGCCGAGCGTTGCCGGATTCCGCAATGCGCCGCGCGGCGGCGCTGGCGGCGTGGCGCCGGGCGGTAGCCCCAATTCCAGATTCAGTATTCCAAGAGCCGGTGGGATTTTCGATGCCATTTTCTTAACCTGTTCGCATGATGTAGCGGTGCTGGAGTTAGTTGCAGATCTGCTGTAAGCGTTCATCGCGCTTTCCCCCCTTGTAAGTTCCCTTGACCGAAATCGGCCAAGATGTCTCCCGTACTCGAACCTCAATCTCGCAGGTCCAACTTCATGCGGCCAGCGTCGTCTCAACCAGATTCACCCAATACCCGATGCCAAAAGGCAGGGCTTCGTCGTTGAAATCATATGCCGGATGGTGCACGGAAGCGGTCGGACCATTGCCAACGAGAATGTAAGCGCCCGGCCGTGCTTCAAGCATGTAGGCGAAGTCCTCGGCTCCCATGCCCGGCTTTATCTTGTCGTCCACAAAGGCTTGCCCCACGAGGCCGCGTGCCGCCTTGATGGCTAGGCTGGTCCCCTCAGCGTGGTTGACCATGGCAGGTTCGAGCCGCCGATGCCTGAATTCGATTTCCGCACCAAACGCGCGCGCGATACCTTCGGCACATGCCTTAATCTGTCGTTCGGCGAAGTCCCGCAGGCCGGGCGCGAAAGTCCTGACGGTGCCGGCCATTTCAGCGTGTTCTGGAATGATGTTGTAGGCGGTGCCGGCGTTCAATTTGGTGACGGAGATCACGAGGGACTCGAGCGGGTCCGTACCGCGCGACACCAAACTCTGCAGGCCGACAAGGATTTGGGCGGCAATGACAACGGGATCGATGGACCGATGCGGGTAGGCCGCATGGCTGCCCCTGCCTTTTACAACAATGTCGAACTCGTCAACCGCGGCTCCGGCCGGGCCATTGCAAATGCCGAATTTGCCGACCTCCATGCCCGGTTTGTTATGCATGCCAAAAACCTGGGAAATGCCAAAGCGCTCCATGATCCCCTCCTGGACCATCCTTTGGCCGCCCTGTCCATCTTCTTCCGCGGGCTGAAAGATCAAGGCAACGGAGCCCTTGAAGTTCCGGGTAGACGCCAGGTATTTCGCAGCGCCCAGCAACATGGCCGTGTGACCGTCGTGGCCGCATCCATGCATTTTGCCTGCTATTTTCGACGACCAGGGCTTGTTTGACGCCTCATCGATCGGCAGGGCATCCATGTCCGCCCTCAGCCCGATGGTCGGCCCGTCTCCGCCTTCGCCCTGTATCAATGCGACGATACCTGTTTCAGCTATCCCCGTTTCGATGTGATTGATACCGAAGGAAGCCAGTTTCTCGGTCACGAACCGCGCTGTGTTGTGGAGCTGATACCCGAGCTCGGGATTCTGGTGCAGGTAGCGACGCCACTCGTTGGCTTCGCTCTGGATATCTCGGAAATCCTCAATGCTGTGCATCTGTTGTTCCCAACTGCAAATATTATGGCGACTTCGCGCCTTAGCTAGCTAGAGAAAGAGCGCCCGGCACAAATACGCCGGCCGGGCTCTCAGGGCTGCCGGACCAGCCGGCAGCCCTGCTCCTGAGAGGATGGCTACTTCTGAATCCAGGTATTCCAGCGGTCGATCAGCATTTGCTGGTTGGGGACGACCCACTTGGGGTCCGGAATCACCATTTCGGACAACTGATCGGGGGACGGCATGAAGGCGCGCGCTTCCGCGCCCATGTACTTTAACGCGTCCTTGCTCGGCGGCACGCAGGACAACGCCTCGCAAATCTTTGCCTGAACTTCAGGCGAATCCAGGTAGAATTTCAGCAGTTCAAGCGCTTCCGCCTTGTGGGGCGCGCCTTTCACAACTGCGAAGCGATCGGAAAACAAGAGCGCGCCGTCAAAGGACCAACCGATGGGTTGCCCTTCATTTTTCAGCGCCGTGACGCGGGTCATATACAACATACCGGCATCATATTGCCCATTGCGGAAACCTTGAACCATCTGGTCACCGCTTGTATACCACTGCGTGACTTGGGGGCGCAGCTCATCGAGCTTCTTGAAGGCGCGGTCCACGTCCATCGGATAGAGCTTGTCCTTGGGCACGCCATCGGCCAAAAGAGCCGCCGTCAACTGCCCATAAGCTGATGCGTTCGCCTCGAAGCCGCGGGCACCGGGAAAATCCGTGGTGTCCCAGAACTCCTTCCAGGTGGTCGGCCCCCCTTTGGGGAAGTGCTCCTTGTTGTACGCAACCACTGTCGCGCCACTGACGAACAAAACACTTGCCGCCTTGCATGAGCCAGGCAGCAGATCCGGGCGATCCTTGAATTGCATGCAGAAATCTGAAAGGTCGTCTGCCCTCTTCGTCAAGTGATCTGGCGCCTCGCCGCCTGCGTCGTCTTCGGTGAAGATGTCCCACGTAACGTTGCCGGATTTGACCATGGCCTGTACCTTGGCCCGCCCTTCTGAGTTGTCGCTGGTCGGAACCGCGACAACCTTGATGCCGGTGGCCTTTTCGAAGGGGTCGAACCAGAATTCGCGCATAGCCTTTCCATAGGACCCGGCGGAGCCAGATATGACGACTTGGCGATCCTGCGCCGTCGCGGGGACCGCAGACGATGCCAGCGACAATGCCGCGAGCCCATAAAGGCCAATCATGAGTTTGCTTTTCATTTTCGTTCCTCCTCAGGGGGTTTTCGAGGATCTTTGACGCACGGTGAGATTGCATATTCATGCCCGCGCACGCGCGCCACTTCAGCTCCCGACGCTTTCAATCTATCGTATAAAAAGTTCTCGGCATTTGCAGTCAGTTATGGCGGAGCCGATATTATTATTCGGGGGTGCTCAGAGCGCCTCCAGTGATCGCGCGTCGCTGTTGCTTGCGCAGGCATCGGGCCTTCTGAGTAAGCGTTGCACCAAGGCACCTTTCCCGAAATCCGGTGATGCGTCTATGGTAGGTCAGCCGTTGGTCCGCGCGTCGCCGCCGATCACTGCGGATCGTCATAATGGGTGACGTAGTGGAGTTCGCGCAGAGCGGGGATGACGAGAGCGA
>NZ_JBWLUZ010000066.1:0-15832 GCF_057784325.1 Mesorhizobium sp. CNPSo 4689 | reverse complement strand
TGGCCTACTGGCGCAGCCAGTTTGTTGACCACGAACCTGACTTGGCCCTTCCGACCGACAGACCACGAGCCGCACTTGCTACCCACACCGGGTCAATTTTCTCCCTGGATGTCGACAAGCCGCTGATTGCGCGCTTGGAGCGACTGGCGGCGAGCGTCACCTTTTCTTTGTGCAACGATTTCGTCAATTGGATGTGCATAGCACGAAAGACCGCAGAGGCAGATGTGAGATGGCTAAACAAAAGAAGAAATCCTTAGCTCAGCTTATTGCCCGCTGCCCGATCTGTAGATTCGCTCAAACACGGTTTTGCTATTCTGTTTCGGGTTACAATATGTGGCGTTGCCGGGAATGCGCCACTGATTTTGTGTACCCTGCGCCTACCCCGTCGGAGCTGGCAGCCCTGTACGACAGGGAAGCCTGGTTTGAGGGCGAAGAGAGGGGAGGGTATGCGTCCTACGATACAGGGACGGATCCAGCACCGCAGTGGCTGGTGAGCCTCCTGGACAGGCTGAAAAGCCCAGTTGGAACTCAGCGAATATTGGATATCGGATGTGCCTATGGGACGCATCTCGCGCTCGCGCACGAGAAGGGCTGGACATGTTACGGTGTAGAGCCGTCGGCTCATGCACGCAAAATCTGCCAGGAGCGGCATCCTAAGCTTTGTGTGACGGCGACCATAGACGAAGCTCCCGCGGGTACGTTCGACCTAATTCTGCTGCGCGACGTCATAGAACACGTGGCCGATCCTTATGAGATTTTCTTCAAGCTGTTCAGCCGTGGCGCGGTCGGCCCTGACACTGCATTTGCCATCACAACTCCAAACTCCCGATCGTCTTCTGCTCTCCGCGATGGGTCGGAATGGGCCAGCTGTCATCCGCCGTCGCATCTTGTTCTCTATTCGGGCCTTTCGTTCGAGGTACTTCTCAAGACGCTCCGTTTTCAACACATCGAGATTACCGGCCTGCATGTTGTCGACGAAGAACGGAGGCCTGCTCTGCCCGAAGACGAACCCAAGGAGCGGAACACAGAACTGGTACCTTTTAGATGGCTCCTCGTCACAGCCAGCGGGAGCGATTTCGGGGAGTGAACATGAGCGGCTTGTGCCGCAAACGAGCTCACAGGCGCTGAGCGGCGGACGGATGGCGGCGGGTTTCACCGCGGCTGTATCTGGACTTGGGAGCGCGCTGGGGATTTGAAGCGTCTGGTCCGGCGGGGCTGCTGCCCCGGCGGTCATGGTCCAGCCGGCAGCAGATTGCTGGCGAGCGCCCGGAACGGGCTGCCTCGGGACAGGCGGCGGCAAAGGCCAGGGCGAATGCGCGAGACGGTTTCGATGACGCGGGCGCCGGACGGCAGTAGGTGTAGTCGGAGGCGAGCTGGCTCTTGTGCATCTTGATCAAGTTCTCGGCCTAGAGCACGTCCTGTTTAATCCGGTTCATATCCTGCGGCTTTGAAGTAGTTGGCACATTCGGCTGGGGTGAAGAGGTCGACGACCGCGCCGACCGCGTCCCACAAAGCCTTGATGGTTCTCTCGGCCTTCGCTCGCAGCAGTGCCTTGAGTTTGGCGAAGGCGTTCTCGATCGTTTGTTCATGATGACTCTCGATTGCAGCTTCCTGTTGAGTTGTCGGCCATATCTACGAGCCAGATGCACTGGCGGCCGACCTTGGCAAGTCGTCCCTTGAGATCGCCTCGTCGGAGCCATCCATAGACCGTCTGACGGTGGGCGCCGATGCGATCGGCGTATTCCTGCAGTGTCATTTCACCATCATGCTGTCGCGGGACATTACCGGACCAAATGGGGCGCGTGGTGCCGAGCCTGCGTATTCCGACGAAGCCGGCCATCGATTCCGATTTGAAGCCGGCCAGTCATTCCGATTTCAATCCGGCCGGTGTTCCGATTTGAAGCCGGCCATTTTTCGGACTGATCCTGGGTCTCGTTGATGTTTGGATTGGGTTTCGTTTCAGGTCAAGCTTGGGCTGTTTCAGACGCTTTTGGCGAGCGCTGTTTTCGCATGCTTTCACCGGTGAGATCGATGCGATAGGCGTTGTGAACGAGGCGGTCCAGGATGGCATCGGCCAGAGTTGGGTTTGCAATGATCTCGTACCAGCGATCCAGAGGCAGCTGACTGGTGACGATTGTCGATCGGCGTTCGTAGCGGTCTTCAATGATCTCAAGCACATCACGCCGCTGGTCATCATTGAGTTTTTCCGGTCCCCAGTCATCGAGAATGAGAAGGTCGGTTTTGGCAAGTTGCTTGAGGATCCGGCCATAACGTCCGTCGCCTCTGGCAAGGGCAAGAGTTGCAAACAGCCGGGGAACGCGGTGATAGGCGACGGAGAAGTCTTCGCGGCAGGCCTTGTGGCCGAGAGCGCAGGCCAGCCAGCTCTTGCCCACGCCCGCCGGCCCGGTGATGAGAAGACTGTGATGCTTTCTGATCCAGTCGCAGCCGGCGAGCGCCATGAACAGATTGCGGTCAAGACCGCGTGCGGCACGGAAGTCGGCATTCTCGATCTGTGCGTCATGGCGCAGCTTTGCAGCCCTGGCGCGGGCTTCGAAACGCTTCTGGCGGCGCATGGTCGCCTCGCGCTCGAGCAGCATAGCAAGCCATTCGCCGTGCTCGAGGCCGCGTGCTTCGGACTGTGCGTCGAGTTCTAGGAAAGCGGTGGCCATGCCGTAAAGGCCGAGTTCGCGCAGCATGTCGATGGTGGGATTGATCAGCATTGGTGTGTCTCCTCAATGAAAGTAATCAGGGCCACGCAGATTGGCGTGATCGACGATGGCGGTTGGTTCGGTGGACTGCCTTGCGGCCTTGTGATTGGCGATAAGCGAGGCAATGCTCTTGCAGTTCAGGCCACCGATCTCGACAGCGCGGGCTGACACAGCTTCGGCGCGATCGCGTGTGACATCGCGAAACAGGCGCAGGACACCCAGGCATGTTCGAAAGCCTTGTTCAGGATGTGGGCGGCTGGCGAGGATTGCGACAATCAAGCCTTCCGTCTCGGGGCCGACGGATGCGGCCCAGCGACGGAAGCGATCTGGCGTCCACTCGGCATAGCGCCGGTGGGAGCTGGGCATGTGATCCGGATCGGTTCCATGGCGAGGACCGCCATAGCGGCGCTGATGCACCGCGACGCGCTTGCCGCGGTGGAAGATCTCGATGGTGCGTGCCGTTGCTCTCAGATCGACCTGCTGGCGAATGAGGCTGTGCGGCACGGAATAAAAGAAGGTCTTGAACTCGACGTGGTAATCCGTCGAGACGCGGGCCAAACGCCACTCGGCGAATTCGTAGTCTTCGCTCGGAAGGCTGGCGAGCGCAGCACGCTCGACGCTCTCAAACAGTTGCCGGCGACTGACGCCCAGCCGACGCATGACATGATCATTGATGCGATCGAGTGCCTGGCGAATGGCGGCATTGGCCTCGGCCAGCGAGAAGAAGGTCTGATTGCGCAGCCGCCCCAGAATGCATGACTGGGCGAAACGCACGCCGTCGCGGCCGTGCCGGAAGAACGCCGACGCCATAATGGGATGCCATCATGCCGTAGCTGCGATTGATCTCGGGATCGTAGAAGCTGGCGCGGCTGACGCCCGACTTCAGATTGTCGGGGACGATCCGTCGGGGAACGCCATCAAAAAAACGAAACATCCTGACGTGTGAACCAATCCAATCAGGCAGTGTCTGGGTCCAGGTTGCTTCGGCATAGGTGAAGCTGGACGCTCCCAAGACCGCCACAAAGATCTCCGCCTCACGGATCTCGCCGGTGTCTCAACGATCGGGATCTTCTTGCCGGAATAGTCGACGAAGACCTTGTCGCCGGCGGCGTGTTCCTGGCGCATCGTCGGGGAAAGCCGCTGTTCGAAGCTGCGAAAGAGCTCGCAGAACCGGCTGTAGCCATATCCGTCGGGATGACTTCCTCGATACTCCTCCCACAAGATGAGGAGCGTGACGCCCGGCTTCTTGAGCTCGACGGCAAGATGGGCCCAGTTCGGCTCTGTGCGCCGCCCACCGTACTGCGTGCTATTCCCAGCACGACCGCAATCTCGCGGGAGCTGGTCCCGCTTCCGGCAAGCCGAAGCATTTGTCTCAACTGTCTCATGGTCAGCCTTCTCTTTGCCGGCATCAAAATGTCCTCGTTCATCGCGAGGTAATTGACGCCAAAGTTGCTGACCCAGGAGGTAATCTTCAGTGCCGAAAACCGGCCGGTCTTTGGTTGGAATGGTGGCCGGCTTCATACCGGAATGGTGGCCGGTGTTTGATCGGAATGGCGGCCGGCTTCACGTCGGAATCCGCACCGAGCCCGCGTCGCTGTAGCAGGCGACGGATCATCGGCGCGTTGAAGCTGTCCTTCTTTGGCGGCGACCAACCTTCAGCGTTGAGCGTGTCGGCAATGGTCTGGCTGGTTGCTCCCTGCTTTCGCAGCCCAGTAATGTGGGTAAGCAAGCCGTCGAAGTGCTCCAGCTGTTCGAAGCGTCGGACCGGTCGGATGAGCGCATGCCTCGTCACGGTTCCGCCCGCCCAATGACACACAAGCTCGGCGCGCTCGGTCTCCCCAAGGCGCGCGATGGCCTGCCGATCCCGCGCGGTCGTTGACGCTGCTTGCCATAACGCCGGGATATCTTCGGCCAATCGACGCACTGCGCTTCGTTCAGCATCTGTGAGTTGCTCGGGCTCTCGTTCAAGGGCGCGCCGTTTCTCGTCACGAAGCGTCTGTTCGGCCGAGAGTGCTGTTTCCCAGTCCCGCTCCAGCGTTCGGGCGACCAGGCGATTGTCCGGATCAACCGCCTCGTAACGGCGGCGGGTAAGCGCGGTCTCATATTCCGCCCGTTCCAGGCGCAGCTTCCATTGTTCATGCAGTTGTTGACGCTCAAGCTCGATGTCCTCGGCGGCCTGCAAGCTCACCTCGATCGCTGCAGGAGAAAGGGCTTCGAGCATCAGTGCGGCTATTTGCGCATCGACCGGGCGCGCACTGATCGACTGGCAGCGCGGCGCACCATAGGTGGTCGCCATCTGGTGACAGACATAGCGCGCCTCCCGTCCGTCGTCGGTATAAGTCGTGAACATCCGCCGCCCACACACGCCGCAGGCGACGAGGCCATCAGCAGCGCTGCGCCGCCGCGGGGAACGCCTGTATGCCGCGTGCGATTCATGGCCATCTGCTGCTGGTTCCTTTCAAAACTGCTCCAGCTAATATAGGCCGGCAACGCGTCCTGGTGGAGCACCATCCATTTCTGTGGGTCACGCAAATAGTGCCGTCCACTATGTGGCTTGCCGGCAAGCCGGCGGCGGGCGTCGTATTCCCGCCGGCCGAAGACATAGGCGCCGGCATAGGCGGGATGGCGAAGCATGTCTGAGAGCGTGGCCCGATTTGGGCGGTTCCAGCGAACGTCGCCCTTGTTGGGCCCGCTGCGGATGCGATCCGGCAACTGGATGTCGTGATCGACCAGGTAACGCAGCACGCCGCTGATCGAGCGTCGTCGCTCGAAGACGGCAAAGACCAGGCGGATGGCGCGTTGCACACCCTCGTCAGGGTCAAGCGCGACATCCCCCGAGGGCTTGAGCACATAGCCGCGTGGCAGTCCCAGGAAGAGTTCGCCCCGCCGCGCTTTTGCGCGCCGCCCCTCGTGTATACGGGCTTTGAGGATGTGAAGCTCGGCTTCGCTCATCGTCCCCTTGAGGCCGAGCAGCAGCCGGTCATTGTACGTGCCCGGATCGTAGATGCCGTCGCCGTCGCCGATCAATGTGTCGAACAGCGCGCACATTTCGAGCAACTGATGCCAGTCGCGGCAGGAGCGCGCCAGGCGCGACACCTCGATTCCCAGTACCAGCCCGACATGGCCGAGCCCCACCTCGGCGACGAGGCGCTGGAAGCCCGGCCTGTCCAGGGTCGACGAACCCGAGCGACCGAGATCATCGTCGATGACGGTCACCTGCTCACGACGCCAGCCAAGCCGGCACGCCCGATCGGCAAGGCCGTATTGCAGCCGGGTAGACTCCCGGTTCTGCGTCACCTGCCGTACTGTTGATTGGCGGACGTAGACCACCGCCTGGCGTTCCTGGTGACGCTGCCCGATCTTTTCAGGAATCATCAGGTCTGAGCGCTGCTCCGCCTTCATCGCCTGTCTCCCGATCTGCCGACAGCTGCCGTTGGATCAATTCGCCCAGCAGCACCACCAGACGCCGGCGCCGGTCGAGCGGCACCTCCACCCACCGGACATGTTTCCGATTCGACATCTTCTCGCCTCGTAATCCAGCGGGCGATGCAAACAAGTGCGCGATGGCCCACATGAGGCACTAACGGAACCTGTGACTCAGAGGCTCCAACGCTATGGCTGATAGCGCATCTACATCCGCCAATCGACCGTCGACCAGCTTGCCAACAATCATGAGAGCCGGCGGCGTCAATATGGCCTTGCCGAGCGCGCCCGTGCTCTTGGCTGGACGGATGTGACAGTCATCGATGACGACCTTGGCCGCTCGGGTTCGGGCGTCAGTCGTCCGGGCTTCGAGAAGCTGCTGTCAGCGATCTGTGAAGGCCGTGTCGGTGCTGTGTTCGCAATCGAAGTGTCGCGCTTGGCGCGCAACGGACGCGACTGGCACACGCTGATCGAATTTTGCGGCCTGGTTGGCGCGGTAATCGTCGATGAGGATGGAATCTACGAACCCCGCCATCCAAACGATCGGTTTTCAATGACGTAGCGAGATGGGCATTATGATGTGGGACCAGGGCCCATCACTGCGCTCGCCTTCCGTGCCACGATCGATCAGCCGGACCGCTTTCGCCGGTCGAGGGATGTCGGCGCGCATCTGGGCTTGACCCCGGCACGCTATCAATCTGGTGAGACGGACATTCAGGGCAAGGTCAGCCGATGCGGCGACGAACTCGCCCGCACGGCTCTCTATGAGGCAGCTCATTCGCTGCTCGTGCTCAGCAAGAAATGGTCGAGCCTCAGAGCATGGGGCATGAACGTGGCCAAGCGGCGCGGCATGGCGCGAGCCCGGGTCGCTGTTGCCCGCACGCTCGCCGTCATCCTGCATCGCATGTGGAGCGATGCGACCGAGTTCCGCTTCGGCAAGGAAGCCGGCCCGGCATTGGCATGAAATAGACAAACGGACAAACGAAGAGGAAACACGGTGGTTCGCCCGAAAGGGTGATCCGGATCGTTCCCGTGAGGACGATGGGCAAGGCGATCTCGCTGGCAGGCTAGATCCTGGGACAGACAATCCCAAGGTCGCTCAACAGATTGAGACGCCTCGCTCTCCTGACCCCACCATGCGGCGGCCCGGCGCCGACCGCGAAGAGAAGCGAGTGACTCGCGGGGCGACATGGTCCGGAAAAAAGAAGCAGGAGAAGCTTGACCTCACCAACCCCAATCAGAGAAGCCTGCTAGCTTACGTAGCTCAGGTACGGCCTGTACAGAGGGAACGTTATGTCCTCGGGGATACCGCTGATCAGTGCTAATGCCGTGATAGCATTATAATTAGCTACTTCAATTGGCATTCCTTTGTTCGACTGCGCTAAGGCGTGGAAGACGCTTTGCTGCGTGTGAAAGTCGATGTTGAATGAAATCGACGTTGTTAAGCTGCGCACATGGTGGAGTGTTCCGGGCGGCATGTACAGGACATCGCCGGCAGTAACTGTGACCACGATAGGCGTCGCTTGCTCGTACTGAGGAAAACGCAGGTAGTCCGGTTGCTCAGGGTCGACATCAAACCACCTCCAACCGCGGCGTCCACAGTACTTAGCTTGGCTAGGTGGGAGGATAGTGAATTGTTTGGCGCCGTAGATTTGAAAGAAGAGGTTATGGCTTAGTAGCGAATCGAAGTGCAGTGGAGTGATGGCGCCCGCCGGGCCCATAAAGAACTGAGAGTACCGCCACCAGTGCTGGCGATACCAGAGCGGTAGATACTTTTCGGGAAACGGCTGACAATCCTCGGCCAGGCTTTCGACCATGCCGAGTAGCGGAATATCGTGACAGTACGGCGCCGCGTCTATGTTGCAAAAGGCCCCACGGTCGCCCGAGAGCCGTTCCTCGAGGAAACGCGTATATTCTGAGAATTTCCAGGGCGAGACATTAATCTCATTGCTCTCAAGCGTCTTAACAGGGATAGTAAGTCCCCCCGCTATTTCCCCCAGATATTGGGGTGACCAGCGCCGGCAGGAATCCCAACCCGCACAGCCGCTACGCAGGAGAATCGGTCGCATTCCGTCCCTGTAACTGCTTGCAAACTCGCGCTCAGACAGCTGTGTTGCTACAGTAACCGATGACCAACCCGAATCCTCTAAGTTTGACGATGCGCAATCTTGCGATTGTTGGATCGTAGATACTAAGTTAAGATCTGCCATTATACACATCCTTCCAGATATAAACGGTTAACGGTATGTAGTTTCATAACATGGACACAGTGATCCTGCAATCGGCGTGATTTCACTCACGATCTGGACGAGCATCTCGCAATGGTCTATCCGTTATGATCTGTCTCTTCGTTGAGCTGAATGAATACGATAAGCTAGTCTCGCCACTCCGGCAATTCAACTCGTGGCCGGAACTGGGCAGTACCAAATAACGGCCAGTGACGACACTACCATCCTAGGTAGGTGCACGGACCGAAGTTGCCGTTTAAACAACCTAACCATCGGCGGAATTCCGGGCAGAGGCTGGCTTGCGAAGTCAGGCTTGGGAGGTCGCATCGACCGCTCGAAGAGTATGGGGGCGGTGCTGTAGGAGACGTCGTCTTGCTGAGGAAAGATCATGCGCCAAGAGAGTAGCTATTTGCCTTCGAAAACCTTCAATCGAACGTGCGATCATATTCGCGATCCTTTCCCGCTGTGTTCAAGAAGGCCTTGGGAGCTATTCTCGAGGATGAGAATGGCTTCGAGTTTATCGATTTTCTCTCGGGCGCAGACGTCTTCAGTCTTTCCGTGCGCGGAAGGGGCATGATGTTGGAGCTCGATTGCAGCACAGGCGAACTGACCGAAAAAATCGCCCGGAAGGCCTTTGAGGTCAGTCTCGTAGTTGAGCGATGCAGCGCGGAGGACCAGGTCATCAAGCTTCTTCCTCCTTTGACGATTAATAGTCATACGCTTGAAAGAGGTCTGGACGTTCTGGAAAAATCTCTGCACGCAACCGCCTATACCTCACCACAAAGACGGCGGGTACGAGTAAAAAGCTGATGCCTGTTTACGTTTAAACACTGCAAACCACGATGGAGTCATACCAATGACAAGAAGAGCACTCATCATGATTGAAGGCCACAGGCGTATTGGCCCGCTGTTCGTCGAAGCGGCCCGGCGTCTTGGCCTTCATACAATTACTCTATCGGCTGATCCAGCACATTATGAATATCTCTCATCGGAAAGTATTGAGGTAATACGTGTCGATACGAATAATCTCGACGCGCTGATCCACGAATGTTCCCGACTGCAGGCGACCTATGACATTGCCGGTATTACGGCCGCAGAGGAGGAGGTTTATGCGACAGTTGGCAAGCTCTGTCAGCATTTCGGTCTGCCGGGACCCAACCCCGCCTCCGTTGAGCGGTGCTACGACAAATTCGTTCAACGTCAGCTCCTCGCGGAGGCCGGCGTTCCAATACCTGCTTATCGCTTGGCTGCGAATGCGACGGATGTTGAAAGCTCTGCCGCGGAGATCGGTCTGCCGGTGGTACTTAAGCCGGCCGTAGGCACCGGCAGCAGCGGTGTCCGATTGTGCCGCAATGTCGACGAGCTAGCCGAGCATACTAAATATCTGTTGGATGGGAAGCACATATGGCTGTGTTCGCCAAGGATACTGGTCGAAGAATTCGCTCAGGGCCCCTACTATGGTGCCGACATAATGGGAAATGAGGTCATTGGGGTTGCCGCCGTTGATTTCGCTCCACCACCCTATTTCGTCGGTCGTGAGTGCATCTATCCGGCCCCGCTGACTGATGACCAGCATAGGCGTATCTCCGATATTTCGCTGAGCTGTTTGCGAGCTCTTGGCCTTGGCTGGGGGCCGTCGAACGTTCAATTCCGGTTGACGAAAGGTGGCCCTGTCGTAATTGAAGTCAATCCGCGACTTACGGGCGGGACCAATCCTCAACGTGTTCAGCTGGCTTACGGTATCGATCTTATCACGGAGCACATCAAGCTTGTCATCGGCGACGAATGGGATTTGCGCAGAAGACATTCAAACACTGCGGCAACGCGACACCTACTTCCTGAGCGCGACGGCATCCTCGACTGGATCGAGGGCGACAGTCTGGCAGCTGCTGTACCAGGTGTCACTGAGGTCAAATTTTATGTTGAACCCAAAACGCCGATCGTCATGAAGGGCGATGTCAGAGACCTAATGGGACATATCATCGCCACCTCACCCAGTCTTGCTGAGACACAGGCGATACTTCAGCGTGCCGCCAACTTGATCGACTGGTCGATCACA
Source organism: Mesorhizobium sp. CNPSo 4689 (assembly GCF_057784325.1). Lineage (NCBI taxonomy): Bacteria > Pseudomonadati > Pseudomonadota > Alphaproteobacteria > Hyphomicrobiales > Phyllobacteriaceae > Mesorhizobium > Mesorhizobium sp. CNPSo 4689. The sequence continues at coordinate 5,414 of NZ_JBWLUZ010000066.1, read as the reverse complement.
CCATTTCCGACCCATACCGAACGGGAACAATCTGCGGCCCCTCCCTTCCCGGACTGAAGATGGTATGCGGAAGACCGGATTGAGTGGAGAGAGCAACTCGCTTGCCGCTTGGCCGGTCCTGCCGCAGGAGTGTGGGATCGCCGAGAATCGGTATGCAGGTCTCTTAGAGCCTGACCCAAAACTCGAGATTGGGCGGTGGAGGCGGTTGAGTGGCCCCGTCCGTTGTGATTCGCTTGAGCTGTCTAGACTTGAGCAGGATCACAACATGGGTTGGACGGAGACCACCCGGCGGCAGTATTGCCGCGCGGGGCAGCGAGATGCAAATGCAATGACGGACCGGGAATGGGCGTTGATCGAGCCGTTCATGCCTGGAGCGAAGGCGTCGGAACGACCACGCACGACCGAACTGCGATCGGTAGTGGATGCGCTCCTCTATATTGCCTGGACCGGCTGCCATGTGGCGGGCGTTGCCGGACCGCTTCCCGCCCGTTTCGACGGTTCAACGCTATTTCTATGCCTGGCGAGACAATGGGCTGTGGAGGACATCAACTTCCACCTGGTGGCTGCGGCATGCCTGGCGCCTGGTCGCGAGGCGAGCCCGAGCGCCGGCATCATCGACAGCCAATCGGCAAAGGCCACGGACGTTGCCGGTTTGCGTGGCTACGACGCCGGCAAGAAGGTCAAAGGCCGCAAGCGCCATATCATTACCGACACCGAGGGGCACCTTGTCGGGCTGAGGGTGCACGCGGCCGACATCCAGGACAGGGATGGGGCAGTTGGCGTCACCGCCTCCATTCGACAGCTTTACCCGTGGCTGCGCCATCTATTCGCCGACGGCGGCTATGCCGGAGAAAAACTGACGCAGGCTCTCGCCAACCTGGGTACATGGACCATCGAAATCATCAAGCGCTCCGACGCGGCCAAGGGCTTCGAGGTCCTGCCGCGACGATGGGTCGTCGAGCGAACTTTCGCCTGGCTCGGACGTTGTCGCCGGCTCGCCAAGGATTTCGAGGCGACTATCGCCAGCGCCGAGGCATGGATATTCATCGCCTCCATCCGCCTCATGCTCCGCCGCCGCGCAGCTCCACCTCGCACGTAACCGAGTTTCGAGTCAGATGGGGTGATTGGGGCCTCGACCGGGCCAGATGATGGCGGCTGCTCCTGTCGAAATGTGAAAACGTGGTCGATGTGAGTCGCCACAAACATTTGGAAGGAGCAGCCATGAAGTACTTTGCCGGACTGGACGTGTCTTTGGAAGAGACCTCTATTTGCATTGTCGACGAGACTGGCCGGATCGTGAAGGAGGCGAGAGCGTTGAGCGATCCGCAGGCATTGTGTGACGCGCTGAAGGGGACCGGCTTGCCGCTTGAGCGGATCGGCCTGGAAGCGTGCTCGCTGACGGCCTGGCTTCACGATGGACTGCACGCCGAAGGCTTGCCGGCGACCTGCATCGAGACGCGGCAGGCCAACGCAGCGATGAAGACGATGCCCAACAAGACCGACCGCAATGACGCCCGCGCGCTGGCGCAGATCATGCGCACCGGCTGGTATCGGCAGGTGCATGTCAAGAGCAGGCAGTGCCGGCTGTGGCGTTCGCTGCTCGTTGCTCGCCGCACGGTGCTTGAGATGCGTTCGATCGAGAACGTAATGCGGGCGATCCTGCGCGAGGCCGGCGTCAAGCTGGGCCTGCCGTCGCGCAGCGCGTTTGCCGGCCGCGTGCGTGAGTTGACGGGCGCTGACGCCGAGGTGATGGCGATGGTCGAGCCGCTGCTTGCAATCCTCGGTGTCATGTTGAGAGAGTTCGCGCGCCTGACGAAGCAGGTTCTCGACATCGTCCGCAATGAAGAAGTCTGTCGGCGGCTGAAGAGCGCGCCGGGCGTCGGGCCGATCACCGCGCTCGCCTTCCGCGCCACGATCGACCGGCCTGAGCGGTTCGGCTCGTCGCAGGCGGTGGGGGCGCATCTGGGACTGACGCCGGCACGCTACCAGTCCGGCGAAACCGACATCCAGGGAAAGGTCAGCCGATGCGGCGACGAACTTGCACGCACCGCGCTTTATGAGGCGGCCCACACACTGCTGGTGCGATCGAAGAAGTGGTCGAGCCTCAGAGCATGGGGCATGAACATCGCCAGGCGCCGGGGCATGGCACGAGCCCGGGTCGCGGTCGCCCGCAAACTGGCCGTCATTCTGCATCGCATGTGGGCCGACGCGACCGAGTTCCGCTTTGGAAAGGAGCCTGTTCACCTGGCCACGTGAACTGAGACAGATCGAGGAGCAAGCAACACGAACAAAGCCTTCGCCCGAAAGGGCGATGCCCGGATCGTTCCCTGGGGACGATGGGCGAGGCGATCTCGTTGAGAGTCCCGAACCTGCGGGCCCAAGCGCGGCAAGGTCGTGAAACAGATTGAGACGCCTCGCCCTCCTGACCCCATCATGCGGCGGCCCAAGCGCCGATCGCGAAGAGAAGCGAGTGACCCGCGGAACGGTCCAGAAAGTGCAGGAGCATCTTGACCAAAACGGCCCCAATCAGAGAGGCTCTTATACCAACGGTCTTGGCTGCTGACTCTTTTATGATTTTGGCCGATTTGCGCGCCGTGATTCCCTATTGCCGAAGGAGATTCGGCGATGGGATCAGCGGTGAAGTTGCGGACGGACTTTTCGGCGGGGAAGCTTCGCCGTCTTGCCCGGAACTCAAAGGATGTGCGCCAGAGCAGCCGGCTGTTGTCGATCGCGGCGGTTCTGGACGGCATGAGCCGGGCCGATGTGGCCCGGATCGGCGGGATGGATCGCCAGACGCTACGCGACTGGGTGCATCGGTTCAACACGGCCGGCCCCGATGGTCTTGTGGACCAATGGGCGCCGGGACCAGCGTCCCGGCTGTCGCATGAGCAGCAGGCCGAACTGGCCGCGCTTGTGGAGAAGGGCCCGGATCGTGCCGTCGATGGCGTCGTTCGCTGGCGGCGGATCGACCTGAAGAAAGCCATCAAGGACCGCTTCGGCATTGATTATGACGCGCGCTATGTCGGGAAGCTGCTGCACAAGCTCGGCTTCTCCCACATGAGTGTGCGACCGCGTCATCCGGCGCAGGATGCCCATATCATCGAGGAATTCAAAAAAACTGGCCTCGCACGCTGAAGGCGCATCTTTGCGACTTGCCGCCGCGCACGAAGGTGGAGGTCTGGTTCCAGTGTATGGTTCGCCTCCGGTTTGCAAGAAGAAACGGCAATCCCGATTGACCCTGCTTCAGCGTATCCGGCCTGTTTACGGGCGAAGCTCGCCCCGGCCACAATGGGAGCCGCTGGGATGCGTTCCTTACAAGACGACCAGACCTTTGATCTACTGCCACCACCAGGTTCGACGTATCCGGTCGAGGCAGGAGTTCAATCTACTGGAACCATCAGGCTGCACTGCGGCGCGGCAATCAACGTGCGAGCGCGTATTGCCTCACCGTGGAATGCGCATTGCCTCGCCTGAACTGCTCCCTAAAATTGGTTTGTTGCCTCATCTAGTTTGCTCCCGAATCAACAACTCCGGGAGCTGTGATGAGGGAGGTGAGCATGGCGACACGAGCGGAATTGGTGGCGGCGATCAGTGGACGCTATGTTTTAGGCGGGCGGGCCGAAAAGGCGAGGATGTTGGACGAATTCGTGGCCCTCACTGGCTTTCATCGCAAGCATGCGATGCGACTGCTGCGAGGAGACTGCGCGCCGGCGAAGAGTGGTCCTCGGCCGGGGCGGCGGGTTTACGGTGATGAGGTGCGCGCCGCTCTCGTCGTCGTTTGGGAGGCATCGGATCGAATCTGCGGGAAGCGACTACACCCGCTCTTGCCAAGCCTGATCGAAGCGATGGAACGCCACGGACACGGCGCTATGGATAGCGAGACCCGCCGGCAATTGTTGACGATGAGCCCAGCGACGATTGATCGCGTTCTCAAGGACATTAAGGCGAGTGCCAGCGGGCCGCGGCGGCGGAAAGGATCAACGACGATCCGGCGTAGTGTTCCAGTTCGGACTTTCTCGGATTGGGATGACCCCGCACCCGGCTTTGTCGAGGCGGATCTTGTTTCTCATTCCGGCCCATACGCGAAGGGCGCCTTCTCGCAAACCCTGGTGTTGACCGATATCGCCACGGGCTGGACGGAATGCGCGCCGCTGCTGGTTCGCGAGCAAACGGTCCTGATCACTGCGTTGGCCGAACTGCGCAAGTTGCTGCCGTTCCCGCTGCTGGGCTTCGACACCGACAACGACAGCGTCTTCATGAACGAGAGCGTTCAGGAGTATTGCTTGCGTGATAATATCGAACTCACCCGTTGCCGCCCCTACCGGAAGAATGACCAGGCATTTGTCGAGCAGAAGAATGGCGCGGTCGTGCGTAAGATCGTTGGATACCGACGCTTCGAGGGACTGCAAGCCACACGGGAGCTAGCCAAGCTTTATTCCTCGATGCGGTTGTTCATCAATTTCTTTCAGCCATCATTTAAGTTGAAAGAAAAGCATCGTCACGGAGCCAGGGTGGTCAAGCGGTATCATCGTCCCGCCACGCCCTATCAGCGGCTGCTTGACGATGCCGCACGCCGGAGGATACGCGCCTTCGCCTCAAGGCGATGTACCTGACGCTCGATCCGGTTCGGCTGCTGCGCGACATACGCCTGACACAAGAGAGGTTGGTCGACATCGCCGACAAGCCGGACGGTTCGGCTGCCGCCGACGGCGAGGCATTGCCGCTCGAAGACTTTCTGTCGGGGTTGTGGATTGCGTGGCGTGGTGGGGAAGTGAACCCGACCGCCCGCCCCAAGCCGGCGGTCAAGCGAGAGCGGCGCAGACCCGATCCTCTCCTTGCTGTCACTGCCGAGCTTGAGGAATGGTTCGAGGCAGAGCCTTGGCGAACGTCACGAGAGTTGCTTGAACGCTTGCAGGTCAAATATCCCAGCGTGTATCCCGACGGCCTCATTCGAACCGTGCAGCGTCGAATGAAGATCTGGCGCAGTACGCAAGCCAATGCGTTGGTGTTCGGGCCATTCGCCGATGCTGCGCGGACGGAAATTGTAGAGGTCGTGCGGTGAGATCATCCCTGAGCAACACAGGATCGGCAGAGGCTAAATCTCGGGAACAATCAGTGAGGCAATCGAGAACATCCGAGTGAGGCAACGGCATTGTTCTTTGGGAACACTCTTGGGCGAGGCAATACGAATCTCATCCTGATCGGGTTCTTCCGCATATTTGGTGCAGGGACTACTTTTTTCGGGTGTCCCTTTGTCCGGTTGGGTCAAGCGGCTGCCAGCAGTCGGCTCCGGAGGAGTGGATAGGCGGCGCGCCCGTACATCTGGCGCTTGATCGTCTTGAGGCGGTTGATCTGGCCTTCGACCGGGCTCGTGCTCCAGGGCTGGGTGATTGCCGCCCGGACAGCCTCAATGT
>NZ_JBWLUZ010000065.1:0-13282 GCF_057784325.1 Mesorhizobium sp. CNPSo 4689 | reverse complement strand
GCGCTCTCCCGATCGCACAATTTGCTGACCCGCGAAAACTGGCACAGCGCCGGGTTGCTCGATGTCCTCCACGATGCACTTGAACCGTTCGGCGTCACCGATGGGCGGACCGAGCGCCTGGTGATTGCCGGCGACAACATCCGCCTCTCGACAAAGGCCTCGCTGGCGCTTGGGATCGCCTTCAACGAACTCGCGACCAATGCGGTGAAATACGGTGCGTTTTCCAATGACAAGGGCTCGATCCGGATCGATTGGACGATCGAGCCGACCTCGGAGGGCCGCCGACTGGTCCTGTCATGGCAAGAGAAGGACGGGCCGAAGATTACGCCGCCGTTGCGAAAGGGGTTCGGTTCGCGCGTGATCGAGCGCGGCCTGACCCACGAGCTCGAAGGCACTGTGCAACTCGACTATCGCCCGGACGGGTTGATCTGCACGATGAACATTCCGGTACCGGGAACTCGTGATGGATAAACTGCTTTCTGGCCGCCGCATCCTCGTTGTCGAGGATGAAATTCTGGTCCTGATGATGATTGAGGACATGCTGGGCGATCTTGGATGCGAGTCCGTCACCTCAGCCGCCACGATCGAAAAGGCGATCGCCCTGATCGAAGCGCAGGTTTTCGATGCCGCCATGCTGGATATGAATCTGGATGGCGACGACAGCAATGCCGTGGCCGACGCGCTTGCCGAGCGCGGTGTGCCCTTCATCTATTCGACTGGTAACAGCGGTCGCGACATGCGCGAAGGCTTCAGCAACCGTGCCGTCCTTCGCAAACCGTTCAGCTTTGACGAACTCAGCAGCCAACTCGAGCGCCTTCTTTCTCGTTGATCGAGGAACAAAGCTCCGGGAATGACCGGCGCGGCGCGGCTTCAGACGGTGCTGATTGGCCCGCATCCTCTCAGAGTCGGGTAGCTCCGTCCTGGAAACCGACTGTCGGCACTCTGCCGAACTATAAATTCAACGCGTTGGAACAAAAACGCTGCACAGTCGTTGCGTCTATTGACAATAGTTTTCGCCATGGCATCTCGAGGTAAAGGGAGGCCGTTATGAATAGCATTATTTGGCTGGTCGGCGCCGTAGTTATCGTACTATTGATACTCAGCTTTTTTGGCTTGCGTTAGACCGATCGGTTTAGGACAGGCATCAATCACGCACATAGGAGGCGCATGGCCTATATGGATATCACCACAATACTGGTCATAGTTCTTATCGTTCTTCTGCTAGGCGGCGGCTTCTACGGCCGTGGACGCTGGTACTAAACCGCGAAGATCATCGACGAGTATTCGTTCCCGCACTCCGCCCGATTGGCCCGCGCCCTCCGTCAGAGGCGCGGGTTTTTGTTGCCTCCTGGAAAATCTCTCGGGATCGCACCTTGTTGCGCGACCGGAATCATCCGTCCGATCCATGACCCTGGAACGCGGAAACACAGGGGACTTCAGCCCTTCTTGACGTAGCCGGCGGTGACCTCGTCCTTGTGCGCGGCGAAGGCTGCCAGGACCTCGGTTTTCTCGGCCTTCGGAACCTTGAAGTGGTCCAGGGTCCGTCCGAGTTCCGCTGCGACCTCATCGAATTCCGCGGGAGATATCCGCAGGTCCCGGTGCGCCTCCTCAAGGCCGAGCGGCGTCGTGCCAGGCTTGGTGGCCGTGAATTTGAAGGGTCCACCAGAAACGTCGCAGACCCACAGCGTGCGCATGAACTTGAGGCCGGGCAGCCTTTCCAGGTTCTTGGTGTGCCATTTCCGCAGCTGCGGGTTCTTGGACTTCTTGCCGACGATGGGATTCTTCACGACGGCGTCGCTGAAGTGATCCACCACCGCTGCGATGGCGAAGACGCCACCCAGCCGTTCGTACAGACTTTTCTCAGGCGTGGATTGCTCGTCCTGCGCGTGCGCGTTGTCCGCCGACAATACAGCCGTCGTCGCGGCGGTCACTGCCAGCCCTGCGACGACGATCCGTCTTGTGAAAGGGGTCGAAACAGCCGTTTTCATCTCTGGTTCCCTCCGAGTTGGGCCAGAACAAGCCGCAGCCTGTCTGGCGGCTTCAATGAAGGCAGAGTCTTAATCCGCCATCGTCTGAGGAATTAACGAGCCTCCCAGCCGAATTATTCCGATTGACGGCATTCCCACCATCAACATGCGAACCTTCGGCATGGGCGAAGATTCGAGCATGGCGCCAACCGGACTATCCGAGCGGGCTGATCATTTAGACGGCGCTGATGGGAACGATAGGCAGCGGCCAGAGTTAGCTCCATGGGCTCGCCATAACGGGACTATCAAGCCAGTCGCCCGCGACGATCCAAAGGCGAAGCTCACAGGAGTTTACAATGAAGAATTATCTTATCGCTGCCGCCGCCGGGTTTGTTCTGGTCGCCGGTATTGGTGCGGCCGTTGCAGAGGACGTCATCGTGATTGCTCCCGAACAGCAGACCGTCATACGCGAATACGTGCACAAGCAGAAGCTTGCGTCGGTCAGCCTGCTCGGCGTGGAACTCAATGTCGGTTCGCCTCTGCCCGACACGGTTGAACTTCATACGATCGACGTGCCCGACGTGAAATACAAGTACGTCGTCGTTCAAGATCGTACGGTGCTGGTTGACCCGGATACACGCAGGATCGTGCAGGTCATCGACTAACCATGCCGCGAATGGGAACAAACGCCTGGGTGACGTGTTGATAGACACATCGAACACCCGAGCGTTTGGTGTCTAAAGAGCCCGCTTCCAAAGTCCCCTCTGGAATGCGGGTTTTTTGCGCCTTCCGCCTTCGATGGTCCTCGCCGGGATGCCACCTACTGAAACGCCTGCCGTCCGGAGATGGCCTCGATCTTGATCCGATAGAACAGATGGCTGCCCGAAATGGCCGGCGTTGCGCCGCCCAGATTCAGGGCGCCGGGCTCCCACCAGTTGGCATGCTTCTGCAGCAGCGACCAGGCAAACTCCCGGTCATGGTTCGACTTGGGAAGCTGCTGGTCGACGGCGGGAATCGTGTTGTCGACCTCCGGCGCCCTCGGCAAGTCCTCGAACAGGCCATCGACGACGACGCTCTTCCAGCCGTCGCCGCCGACATCGTCGACCTGCAGGCAGACATGCGGGTTCTCCCGCATCCATTCGACCTTCTTGCCGGGCAGAGAGAAGCTGAAAATGGCGTTGTCGCCGAAGGCAAAGTGGATCGGCACCACGTAAGGCCGGTTGTCCCTGACGCAGGCTAGGCGGCCAAGCCTGGTCGACTTCAACAGGGCAACGCATTCCGGCCGCGTCATCTCCTTGATGTTCATTGCGATTGTTCTTTCCGTTGGTGTTCGCTTGCGTTGATGGTCAGGCTGACCTTCGGGATCATTGTCCCAGATCGATGCGCCGGGATGGCATGCACCGCCTCTGCTTCGGCAACACCGATCAGCGGGTCGATAGCCTGGATCTTCTGGATCTGGCCGCGCGCCGCCACCGTCTTGCGCAGGGCATGCAGGTCGTCGCGAATTTCGCAGAGCGTTGTTCGGACAGTGAGGGGCATGGGCCGCCTTCCTGCGACACAACAGGCTGAGATGATGATAGGTTCCGCCAAGGCAGAAGCGCGGGGCAACACCCGCGCCTACCCGCAGGACCATCGAGCTTCAGCAGCGGTCACCAGTTTACAATAGAAAAGCATTTTCTCAATCAATAATCTTTTAAAATTTCATACTCCGTTTTGAAAAGTATTTGGAACCCTTTTGCAAACGACCCGTTCCTCCCCTGGTCGCTTTGACGATCTGAAAAGCAACAAGAGGAATTGATCATGAACATCAAGATGCTTTGCACGGGCGCGATGGCGCTTACGATGATGAGCGGTGCAGCCCTTGCGGGCGGCAGCACCGGAACCTCGGCGCTCGACGACCCGGCGAAGATGACGCCCTTCTTCACCGATGCCGACATGAAGACCATGAGACCGGCGGAAGAATTCAAGGTCGCTTGGCTGGCGATGAAGGAAGAGGATCGCGCCGGCATGACGAAGGAATGCGGCGACGAGGCCATTGCCAAGGCGCATGACGAGTTCTGCAAGATGACCAAGCAGCTGGGCGGCGCAAACTAGCCGCCGGCTCTTGCCAATGGAAATGGCGGGCAGAGATGCCCGCCATTTTTTGGGATTGAGGCGTACTCGGCGGGGCGCTCTGTCTCAGTTACTTTACCGGGATCATGAGATGTGCGTTTAGCCTCGCCTAATATTCAGCGGGCTGTATATCGTCTCAACTCGGGCCTGCCCTGCGCCTCGCTCGGCTGCCTGGGGGCGCGGCCGCGGATCAGTCGACCCTGACGACAAAATGCTTGGTCACCGGCTCGATGATCTTCCAGGTGCCCTTGAAATCGGCTTCGACGACGAAAGCATCGCCAGGCCCGACCTCGACCGGCGCGCCGCCGTCCGGGGTGATGATGATGCGGCCCGCGATCATGTGCACGAATTCATAGTCGGTGTAGGTCGCGTGATAGGTACCTGGCGTCGCCTGCCAGGTGCCGGACATCACCTTGCCGTCGGCGGTGGTGTGCTGGACGGCGGTCTTCATCGTCGGCTTGCCCTCGACCACCACCCAGCCCGCGAGGTCGCCGGCCTCGGCATTGTCGACGGCGCCGAATTTGAGGATGGTGGTGTCGGTCATGATGGGCTCCGTTTTGCGCCGACATTGGCTGGCGCTGCATAGCCGATGCGGCGGATGCGGGCAACACGGGCCGCAACGGCCCTTTCCTTCTCCCCCTGTGGGGCCCGAAGGGCGGGCGAGGCAAGTGACTCGCCCAGGGCGGTGGATCGGCGCGCAGCGCCAAGACGGATGAGGGGTGTTCCAGCTTGGCGCCAAGCGTACCCCTCACCCGGATTGCCAGCCGAATTGTGAAGGACAAATCGGCTGGCAATCCGACCTCTCCCACAAGGGGCGAGGTAGGGGCGCCGCGCCTCGCCATCTCCACTTATGTTGCACTGCGTTAAATATGTTGCATTGCGGTATCTGGCCATAGGCGCGAGTCTTGACACGGGCGGGCTGTCAACGGTTGTGGTGCCGCGCGTTCGATGCGCGCGGAGGCGCTGCAGCACGTGTGATCCCCGGCGAGCTGTTTCTCGCCGGTGCGGACCATCGGTTCGGGGTCATGCACCAGCGCGAGGTTCAACAATCGTGTCAGCATCGTTCCGGCCTGATATCGAAGGCTTGCGCGCCGTGGCGGTGGCGGGCGTGATCGCCTTCCATTTCGGCCTTACGTCGCTCTCCGGCGGCTTTACCGGCGTCGACATCTTCTTCGTCATCTCCGGCTACCTTATCACAAAACATCTGCTCACCGAGATCACCGAGACCGGGCGGCTGAACCTCTGGCGCTTCTATGCGCGGCGCGCGCGGCGGCTGCTCCCGGCATCGCTGTTCGTCATCCTCGCCACGCTGGTGGCCGGCGCCTTCGTGCTGTCGCCGGAAGAGCAGTCGCTCTATTCCAAGGGCGCCATGTTCGCCTCGGCCTACATGATCAATCTGTGGCTGATCCGCTGGTCGTTCGACTATTTCGCCGCGGATGCGACCAGCAACCCGTTCATCCATTTCTGGTCGCTGTCGGTGGAGGAGCAGTTCTATCTGGCCTGGCCGGCGTTGCTGATGCTGGCGGCATGGCTCGCCCCCGGCAAGCGCGCGGCGATGCTGGTGATCGGCCTCGTTGGCCTCGTCTCTTTCGCCGTCTGCGCCTGGTTGACCACGGTGGCGCAGCCCTGGGCGTTCTATTTCTCGCCGCTGCGCGCCTGGGAATTCGCCGCCGGCGGTCTCGCCACCATGGTGCCGGCACGTTTCTGGCGCGAGCGCCCGCAGCTCGGCGCGCCGCTGGCGTGGCTGGGTCTGGCGCTGATCGCCGGCGCCTATCTCAGCTTCACCGAGGAGGCGCCCTTCCCCGGTTTCATGGCGCTGGCGCCGGTGGCCGGCACGGTGATGCTGCTGCTGGCCGGTGCCGCCAATGCCGAGCTGCGCGCCAGCAGCGGCCCGAGTGCCGCACTGGCGCTGCCGCCGCTGCAATGGGTCGGCAAGCTGTCCTATTCGCTCTATCTCTGGCACTGGCCGGTGATCGTCTATGCGTCGATGCTGGTGCCCGATCTGACGCCGCTGCAACGCGTCGGCTGCATGGCACTGACCTTGGCACTATCCCTCTTCACCTATCATGTCATCGAGAACCCGATCCGCCGCAATGGCTGGCTTATGGCCAGTGCGGCGCGGGCGCTGGTGCCGGCCGTCCTCCTGACCGGCACCGGCGTCGCAGCCGCTTATGCCAATGCGCGGCTCGCCGTCAGCGACCTCGACCCGGTGCAGCGCAGCATTGCCGAGAGTGCGGCGCGCCCCTCCACTGCGCGCGCCAAGGTCGGCTGCGTGCTCGACTACGAGACGGTGACGCCAAAGCCCTGCGAGTTCGGCGACAAGAACGCGCCGCGCACGATCGCGCTGTTCGGCGATTCGCATGCCGACCACTGGTCGACGCCACTGATCGCAGCGGCCAGGAAGAACGACGCCAAGGTGGTCACCTGGCTCAAATCGTCCTGCCGGGCCTCGCAGCTGACGGTGTGGGTGACCAAGCTGAAGCGCGACTACACCGAGTGCGATCAATGGCGCGCGCAGTCGATCAAGGAGATCATCGCGGCGCGGCCGAGCCTGGTGGTGATCTCGGAGATCGCGCTGGCGAGTTCGCGCAAGATGTCGCCCGACGCCCAGATCCCAGCCGACCAGGACGCTCGGTGGCGCGATGGCCTGCGGGCGACGCTTTCAGCGTTCAGCCAGGCCGGGCTGAAAGTCGCCTTCATCCGCGACGTGCCGTTCAACGAAGAGCATGTCGACACCTGCGTGGCCAGAGCGCTGTGGCGAGGCGAAGCGCCCTCGCTCTGCGACCAGAAGCGGACCGACGCCGCCAACGACGCAACGGCCGCGGTGGAGCGCGAGATCGTACGCAGCGTCCCCAACGCCAGCTACATCGACATGACCGACCAGTTCTGCGACGCCACCATTTGCCACGTGTACATCAACGGCAAGATCGCCTACCGCGACCGCCATCATCTGGCGACATCGTTCGCGGAGTCGCTTGAGCCGGAGGTGGAGAAGGCCGTGTTCAGGCAGGTGGTGGCGCAGAGGTAGGGGGTGGCTACTCTCACTTTGGCGGGTAAGTAAGCTCTCCGACATTTACATGGCGCCTCATCGCTCCCAGTCCTTCGGGTCGCGCGCGGTATGTGGCCGTGACGGAGGTCTTCGCGGAGCGCTCCGTCAGGTCATCTGACGCTCCATTTCCAGTTCGGCTTCGAGGCTCTCAACGTCGCGGAAGATCGACGCGACAGCCAGTGGGCGCCCTTTGCGCTTGAAGCGCAGCAGGCAATCCTTGGCTGTGATATCTCCATCGACCGCGATCTCGTCCCATTGTTCGGCATGGCCGACATAGTTGATGGGAACATCGTAATGCTGGCTCCAAAAGAAGGGCACGGCGACGAATTTCTCACGATGGCCGAGCATGTTGAGCGCCGCTGTTTGCCCCTGCCTCTCGGCAACGATCCAATGCTCGACCCGAATGTTCTCGCCACTGTGAGGATCTGGCCAGCGCGCAATGTCGCCGGCCGCGAAGATCCCGGGTGCACTTGTCTCTAGAAAAGCGTTCACCACGACACCGCGATCGAGGCTGAGCCCAGCCCTTTCGGCGAGCCCCGTCCGCGGTTTCACACCGATGCCGGCGACAACGAGGTCCGCCGGCAATGTTTTGCCGCTGGTGAGTTTCACCGTGCTACCGTTGATGCTGCTCGCGGCGTCCTCGAGATGAAATACGACACCATGCTCCTCATGGAGGGCGCGGACGAAGTCGCCCATTTGCGGACCCAGGACCCGCTCCATGGGTCGCTTGTCCGGCGCCACGACATGAACTTCGATATCGCGCGAGCGCAGGGCCGCGGCAACTTCCAGGCCAATGAAACTGGCGCCAAGCACGATGGCGCGGCGCGCAGTAGTGGCTTGTGCGATGATCGCCTTGCAATCGGCGAACGAGCGCAGCGAGTGGACGTGGGGCTGGTCGGCGCCGGGGATGGTCAGGCGCACCGGTTCGGCTCCGGTCGCAAGCAGCAGCTTGTCGAAGGGAGCCCGCTCCCCATCGGCGAGTACAACTTCGGCAGAACGTGCATCGACACCGGCGACACTGGCATTGAGACGCAGGTCGATATTGTTCTTTGCGTAAAAGCTTTCTCCGCGAAGTGGCACCCAATCCTCCGGCGCTTTGCCGGCGAGGTAGTCCTTGGAAAGATTGGGCCGATCAACCGGCGGCGCTGCATCGCTGCTGACCATGACGATGCTGCCTTGATACTGTTCGCGCCGCAGTCTTTCGGCCGCTGCGAACGCGGCCGCGCCACCGCCGACAATGACGATTTTCTCTGGAACCCGGCCGGAGTTGCCACCGCGCTGCTTCGGCGCTGTCCGCTTGCGCTTCTCGCCGACGAATATCCTGTTATCGCGCAGTTCCACCGACCAGCAGGCGAGTTGGTTGAAAGCGGGCGCGCGTAGGGCCTCGCCCGTGCGCAAATCGAAGCATGCGTGATGCCAGGGACACCGAACGGTATCCTCCACCACAAGACCGTCGACGAGCGGCCCGCCGTAATGTGTGCAAGTCGCCCCGATGGCGAAGACCTCGCTCCCACGGCGCACCAGCAGCACCTGTTCATCGCCGCAATGACCTAACAGCTTTCCGCCATCGGCAAGCTCGGAGAAAGGGATGCCCTGCACCAGATCCGGCCCGCTTGGTTTGGTATGACCTTCAGCCATTTCCTTCTCCCCTGGCGATCCTATCGCCTGCACGGCCAAGAAGCGCGAAATCCTCCGGAGTCGCCAACCTCGGACTTGTCTTCCGGCCAGCGCGCCATCGGGTTCTCGACGCCGCTTCTGCCAAACGTTCGGCCACATCATTCGTTGCCAGTGAGCAGCGTGCAGACTCCAATTTTGCGCCATCAAGCCAGCCGCCACGATGAAGACGCTCCGCGCTCCCAGGACATCTTCCGGGCACGATGCTACCGCTGGTCTGTATTGGACCGCCATATCGAGGGAGCTGCCATCTGGCCCTGCCGCTTGCTCTGCGATATCGGCTGCAATCCGTCACATGAGTGAAGCCGTGAAGATATCCAGCCAGACAGGCACCGTTTCCCCGATGATCCCGGTGCTTGTATGCGCGCTCGCGATCTTCCTCCTGTCCGTGATGGATGCGGCGATGAAGACCCTGGTTATCGCCATAGGCGTCTACAATACGGTGCTGTGGCGCAGCATGCTCGCCACTGCAGTCGCGGGCGCAGGGTGGTCGGCAGGGCCGCGCTCGCGGCCAACCGTTTCGGTGCTGAGGCTGCATGCGTTGCGTGCCGCGGTTATCTGTATCGTTCTGCTATCGTTCTTCTGGGGGCTCGCGAGGCTGCCGCTCGCGGAGGCGATCGGGCTTAGCTTCGTCGCGCCCTTGTTCGCGCTTTTCCTCGCCGCGCTGTTGCTGGGCGAACGAATCCGGCGGCAGGCCATCTGGGCATCGATGGCCGGCATCGCGGGCGTGGCGATCATAATGGCCGGCCAGTTTGGGCAGGAAAGCTATTCGCAAGATGCCCTGCTTGGCACGGCAGCGGTGCTTATGTCGACTGTGTTCTACGGCTACAATCTGGTGCTCGCCCGGCAACAGGCGCTGTTGGCCAAACCAATCGAGATCATGTTCTTCCAGAGCCTTGCCAATGCAATCGTCCTCGGCTGCGCCGCACCGTGGCTCGCGGTCGCCTTGCCGGCCAATCTTTGGCTTCCTCTGGCCGGCGTGACGGTCCTGTCGCTCAGCGGCCAATTCCTGATGAGCTGGTCCTACGCCCGCGCCGAAGCGCAATATCTGATCCCAACGGAATACTCGGCCTTCATCTGGGCGATCGCACTCGGCTGGTTCTTCTTTGGCGAGGCGGCAGCCTGGACCACGCTGGCAGGAGCGTGCCTGATCGTCGCCGGCTGCCTGATCGCTGCGCGCGCAAACCCGAAGCTTGCCGAGCCAATCGAGGCCGCCGTTTGAGGAAGGCGCCCTGTCGCCGGATTGTACGGGTGCGCTTCGCCGGCCACCGCGGCCGTAGCGCCAACGGCAAGCATGCACTAACATTCCAGCTTGCCCCCTGGGGCTGGCCAGTGATCTGTTCAAAGGGAAGTACCCATGACCAATCATTGCTGTGGACCGGGCTATGCTTCTCCTGCCGAGGCGATGACGGCACCTCGCGAAAAGCTGCTCTATACGATTGCCATCTACACCGGCACCGGCATTCAGAAGCCGGACTATCTGTGCACCATCGATGTCGACCCGGAGAGTTCGACCTACAGCCAGGTCATTTCACGTTTGCAAATGCCGGGTATTGGCGATGAGCTTCATCACTCGGGCTGGAATGCCTGTTCGTCGTGCCATGGCGATGCGAGCATGGAGCGGAAATATCTGATTGTGCCGGGTGTGCGCTCGTCCAATCTGCATATTGTCGATTGCGGTACCGATCCGCGCAATCCGACACTGTTCAAGGTCATAGACGGCGCTGAAATCAAAGCCAGGACCAATCTGTCGGCACCACACACAGTGCATTGCCTCGGCTCGGACATCATCGTTTCCATGCTTGGCGACGCTCAAGGCAATGCCCCCGGCGGCTATCTGCAACTCAGCAAGGAGTTCGAGATCGTCGGCCGTTGGGAAAACTCCATGGGCAGTATCAAGTTTGGCTATGATTTCTGGTACCAGCCGCGACACAACGTAATGGTCAGCTCGGAATGGGCCGCGCCGAATACCTTTATGCCTGGCTTTGACCTGGAAGAGGTTGGCCATCTGAAATATGGCCGAGAGATCCATTTGTGGGATTTTGAAAAGAAGGAGCCGAAGCAAACGTTCTATCTCGGTGAAGATGGCTTGATCCCACTGGAAGTGCGGTTCCATCATAATCCCGACAGCAGTCACGGCTTTGTTGGCGCGGCCCTCTCTGCAAACATCATCCATTGGTGGAAGGATGCGGCGGGTGACTGGCAATGGGAAAAAATTGTCGATGTCGGCAATGAGCCGCATCCGGAATGGCCGATACCAATACCGGGCGTGATCTCAGTCATTCTGCTCAGCATGGACGACAGATACCTCTATCTGTGCAACTGGCTGCATGGCGACATCCGTCAGTACGACATCTCGGACCCCCACAACGCCAAGCTTACCGGACAAGTGTGGATGGGCGGGCTTCTCGGCCGTGCACCCGAGGTCAATGGCGTGAAAGTGACAGGCGGGCCGCAGATGATACAGCTCAGCCTCGACGGCAAGCGTCTCTATGTGACGACCTCGCTCTTCTCGACCTGGGACAATCAGTTCTATCCGGAAATCCGCACCAATGGCGGATGCATGCTGATGGTCAATTGCGATACGGAAAACGGCGGCATGGAAATTGATCCGCTGTTTGTCGTTGATTTTGGCAAGGAACCAAATGGACCGAGCCGCTGCCACGAAACCCGTTATCCCGGCGGTGATTGCACGAGCGACATCTGGGTATGACCCGCTTCACCATCACTCTCGCCAATCAAGGCGGTGCGGCCTTTGACGTCGATCACCGCAAGCCCCTCTTGCAAAGCTTGCGCGAGCAGGGCGTGGACCTGCCCTACGGGTGCAAGTATGGCGGCTGCATAAGCTGCGCGGCAAAGATGATCAGCGGCAAAGTCGATCAAAAGGCGCAGCGGGCGCTGAACAACCGCCAGATCAACAATGGCTACATAATCCTCTGCGTCGCCCGCCCTCTGAGCGACTGCACGCTGGAGGTCGGCGTTGAAAGCCACGACAAGCTCTATCGCAACCCCTTCCTTGATCCCTTGGCCGCACATGAATTGAAAGCCGATATTGCGACCCCGTTGGAAGCAAAGAAATGACCCATATGAATCATGATGAGCCCTATTCGGAGGCTTATCTGCAAGACATTCTGAAGTCGGTCAAAACCATCGCGATGGTGGGGGCGAGCCCCGACAAGACCAAGTTTTCCTATGGTGTTCTCAGGGTGCTGCACGAAACCGGCTATGACATGATCCCGGTCAACCCCAGTTCCGGTCTGGAGGAAATTCGAGGGCTCAAGGTGTACCCGTCACTGGCGGCCATCGACCGGCCGGTCGATATGGTTGAGGTTTTTCGCCGCTCCGAAGATCTGCTGGAGGTCGCGCAGGAGGCCATCGCAATCAATGCCAAGGTTCTGTGGGGTCAGATTGGAGTGCGCGACGACGCTGCCGCCCGGCTGGCAGAGGAAGCGGGCTTGAAAGTGGTGATGAACCGCTGTCCCAAGATCGAGTTGTTCCGCCCCTTCTGGAAGCCGAAATTGCATTTGGGAATATGATTGCAGGATCACGGAGGCGAGGAAGTTGGCGGCTTGTTTCTCATAGCGTCGCGATGCGGGCGTTGTCTCGATCGGGGATTTTGAGGTAGACTTTGCCGTCTTGAAAGCGTGACGCGTACCGCGGTTTGCCTTGGGAGATGCCAAATGCGCATGTCCTTGCTTTTCATTCCACTACTGCTCGCACACATCCCGATTGTATCGCATGCCGCCGACATTCACGACGCCGCCATGAACGGCGATGTCGCGGCGATCACGGCGGCGCTCGATGCAGGCGCCGGTATAGATGAGAGTGATGGAACCGCAACGCCGCTCTATTTTGCGGTCTGGATGGGCCACGTCGAAGCGGCAAAACTGCTCATAGAACGTGGTGCGGACGTCAACGCCCAGACGACTGGTGGTCCCCCGCTGATGGCGGCTGTAGGGACAGGCAAGATCGATCTGTTAAAGCTGTTGCTGGAGCGGGACGCAGATCCAAATTCCAACCGTGGTGGCGAATTCGCCCTTCATGTCGCCGTCACTCTCGATTGTCTCGACTGCGTGAAGGCACTGGTCGAGGCCGGCGCAGACGTGAATGCGAAGACAATGGACGGCAAGACACCGCTCCATCTGGCAAAAAGCAGGGGGCAACGCGAAGTTGCCGACTATCTCTTGTCGCACGGCGTCGTCTTGCCAACACCAGCCCCAATCTCGATGAAGTTGGCTACTGCCGATGTCGAGAAAGGCCGAACCTACTTCACCCGCCGGTGTACCAGTTGCCACAACGTCGAGCCACGGGGAGGGAACAAAATAGGACCGAACTTGTGGAGCGTCGTCGGCCGCGACAAAGCATCTGTGGCAAATATGCGTTACTCCGACACGTTGCTGGGCTGGGAGGGTGTATGGACGTACGAGGACCTGAACAGATATCTCTTCGGGCCCATGCTCACCACGCCGGGCGTCAAGAT
>NZ_JBWLUZ010000064.1:0-14467 GCF_057784325.1 Mesorhizobium sp. CNPSo 4689 | reverse complement strand
GGCGTGTCCTGCCAGCGCGCGGCGATACCGCTGCGTTCGAGAAGCTTCGTCTCGGTTGCACCGTCGCGCACGATCTTGATCGAAAAGGCAGGCGCGGTCGAACTCACCTGCAGTCGCACCGTTTCGCCCGGCCGGTAGGAAAAACGGTCACTGTAGCACCAGATCTCGCCGCGCTCGCCGTCCATGCCGGGCCGCTCGTAATAGTGGCTGTACATGGCCAGCAGCTGCTGCTCACGCGTCAGCCCGAAATCCGGAAAAAATCCTTTGGAAGCTGTGTCATAATGGCAGAACCCAACGCTATTTCGGTCCGTCTCGGTTTTAGATCCCGCGACGTAGGGTGCGTCCGTATCAAGAATGCACCGTTGCAAAATATTTGTGGCCAGCTTGGCCAACTGGAGAACAGCCATGGAAGAATATATTGGTCTCGACGTGTCGATGAAAGAGACGGCAGTCTCGATCCGCCGAACAGGTCAACGGATCTGGCGTGGCAAGTGCGCATCTGATCCCAGCATCATCGCCGAGCTCATCCGCAAGCGGGCGCCAGCCGTGAAACGCGTGGTGTTCGAGACCGGACCGCTGTCGGTATGGTTCTATCATTCTCTGCGCACCGAGGGGTTGCCGGCGATCTGCATCGATGCGCGCCATCCTAAGGCGGCGCTCGATATGGCGGCGAACAAGACGGACGCGAACGACGCCGATGGTCTGGCGCAGCTAGCGGAAGTCGGGTTCTTTCGGGAGGTCCGCGTGAAGGGATTCGACAGCATGCTGACTCGCACGCTTGTCGCAGCGCGCACGCGGTGGAACTGTCAGGAATTCTGTGCGTGAGGCCGGTTTCGTCATTGGCCGACGAAGCGCTCGCCGAAGACGACGGCGAACTGTGTCTTGGCCTCGAACCACTCGCGCGGCGGTCGTTTCCATTCCTCAGCCGCGTGAGCAGCTTCATGGCGGCGTCGTCATTGGGGAAGTGGCCCCTGGTGCGAACGGCGAGGCGAAGCTTGGAGTTCAGCGCCTCGATCGCATTCGTCGTGTAGATGATGCGGCGCACGCTCTCGGGATAGGCGAAGAACGGCACGACGTGCTGCCAGTTGCGCCGCCAGCTCTGGGTGATCGCCGTATATCGCTGGCCCCAGTCGCGAGCCTCGAAGTTCTCCAGCGCCTTCATGCCGGCTTCGGCGTCCGTGGCCCGGTAGATTGCCCTGAGCGCCGGCACCACGGCTTTGCGATCCTTCCATGAGACGAACTCAAGCGAATGACGGATCAGGTGCACGATGGGCCTGTTGAAGAAGTGCCGTCACGCTGATTCAATCGAGCTGCCGTTGATTCTCGGGAGCTGGCGATGCTGGGACGAAAGGAGCGAGATCAGCTCGAGCTGTTCATGACGGGGTCATTGCGGCAATTGGTTCCCGACGATCACATTCTGGCCCGCGTCGATCGCGTTCTCGATTTGGATTGGCTGCGCGAGGAGGTATCTGACCTCTACTGTGCCGATAACGGTCGGCCTGGCATTGATCCCGAGGTGGCGGTGCGCCTTATGCTTGCCGACTTTCTGCTCGGGATCGTGCACGACCGGCGGCTGATGCGGGAGGCGCAGGTGAATGTCGCGATTCGCTGGTTCATCGGCTACGGCCTGCACGAGACGCTGCCCGATCATTCGAGCCTGACCCGGATACGGCAGCGCTGGGGCGCGGAGCGCTTCCGGCGCATTTTCCAGCGCACAGTTCATGCCTGCATTACGGCGAAGATCGCCAAAGGCGAGATCGTTCATATCGACGCTTCACTGATCCGCGCGGACGTCAGTTGGGACAGCTTGGCGGTTCGGCATGTCGAGGCGGTGGCCGAGATCAACGACGCAGAGATCGAAGCGCTCCGGGCCAGCCGGCAGACCGGCAAGTTCAAGAAAGTGTGCGTAACCGACCCCGACGCCACGATGGCGACCAACGCGCGCAACCGGCGACTAGAGCCGGCCTACAAGCAACATACGGCGGTCGACGACCAGTGCGGCGTCATTGTCGACGTTGAGGTGGCGACAGGTGAACAGAACGAGGGCATGGCTGTAGAGGAGCGTCTCAACGCTATTGCCGAGGCGACGGGTTCGGCCATCGCGACGGCGACGATGGACGCCGGCTATGCATATGCCAAGGTGTTTAGGGCACCGGAGGATCGCGGCATAGAGGCCATCGTTCCGGCCAAGGCCGAGCCACGTCCTGGAAAGGTCATTCCGACGCGCCGCTTCAAGTTCGACGCCCTGCATAATCTGGCGCGCTGTCCGCTAGGAAAAATCCTGCGGCCGAAAGGCAAGCTGCAAAAGGGCTCATTCCAACACTTCCAGGCACGCGGCAAGGATTGTCGCGCATGTCCGCTGCGGGAACGCTGCGTTAGTCCGTCGCGCCACGCCCGCGTCGTCTGCTACGGAAGCGGAGATAGCAGTCAATGATGACGCCGATCGCGGCGACGGTGGTGGGTGTTCTCTGCCAATCCCCAGACGTCGCGCATTGTGGGTATCGAAGCGGTTGGCATCATTGCCTGAGGTGCTGACCGGCCGCATGATGGAGCTTCGCGGGTCGAGCCTTCAATGTGGACGACGCACTTTGCTGAGTCAGCGGTGCAACCCCATCAGCTGCGCAGAGTGCTGTCGGTTGAGCTGCGCGTCAGAATGACCGCCGCCGCTTCGTAGAGAAGCTCCCGCAAATGGCGATCGCGCCGAGATCGACGAACTACTGAGTTCCTTTGATCAGGCGTCCCCGTCGCGCCTGCGGGCTTATGCGATAGTGCGGTGTCTGATCGAAATCTGCGATCCAGCGAAGTCGTCAAGCTGCAACAAGAAGAGCTTCGGCGAACGGACTGGGGCATTCTACCCGCTCACACTGAAGGCGGTGCAGCGTCTCGATGGCCGGTTCGATATCGAGCGCTGAAGCGCGTGCCCGTGCTTGCCAGGAGCGCATCTCTCCACAGACGTTCACGCCTGGGTGATCGCCCAGCTTGCCAAACTGTTGGGCAAACACGATCTCGCTTTTCTCAGGTGATGCACCAAGGAGTTACCCGACACTGCCCCACCTACCGAACCTAGTAGTTTTCAGAATTCCATCTCCGCATAGTTTGTAGGTGCTATCGCGGGCCATATCCCAGTCAGGAGCTTGACGTGCTATCAGTCGGAGAAAAGGGGGGGAATACAACAGCTAACGGCGACCCGCCATTGAACACTCCTCTGGAGGGAAGGACATTGTTCTTTGCGCCGCCGAGAGCGATGCTCATGCGGTCGGGAACACGCTCATCCAGCAGGAGCCTCGCTTCTCCAGATAAAACGCGATCATGCATACCCGCCGACAAGTTCGTGGCTGCGTTCCCAATTGCGTCCGACGTAGATGCAATGGCTATAAGCAGCTTAGATCAGCAAAAAAATGGACGGGATGGCCGCGCGAGACCAAACGTGGATCACATCGGGCCGCTTAGAGCCAGTCCCGAGACCCCGCGCGCACTGCTTGCCAATTTGGCAACAACTGATTGGGTGGAACATGAAAGCAACCGTTCTGAAATTCGGGGGCTCTTCTTTTCTGTATCCTAAAGACTACGGTCGAGTTGCTGTGCACATAGCCGACCGACTGGCGACAGGCGAACACAAAATAGTTGCCGTGGTCAGCGCGATGTCGGGAACAACCGGCAACCTGAAAGCAATCATGCTCGACGTCAACAAGGCAGCGTCACCATCGAACCTCGATGCAGCACTTGCAACCGGAGAGATGCTCAGCGCCTGCCTGTTGGAAGCCGCCATCAAACGGCTAGGCATTCCCGTAACGTCTCTGAACGGCTATTTTCTTGGAATACGCACAAACTCGGAGTTCGGCCGAGCAACAGTAGAAAATGCCGATCCCGAGTCGATTATGACAGCACTTCAGGATAATGACGTTGTCGTTGCTGCAGGAGCGCAAGCAATAGATCAGTCCGGTAAGTTAACTTTTTTGGGAAGAAATAGCTCTGACCTGACCGCCATTGTGATTGCCTCAATGTTGGGAGAACGGTCCTGCGAAATATACTCTGATGTTCCAGGCGTCTATACTGCAGACCCTTATCTTGTGCCGGGAGCACAACTGATTCCGGAGATTGCTTATGGAGCGATTGCTCAGATGTCGCGATATGGCGCAAAGGTGCTGCACCACAGGGCAGTTGAATATGCCAAGAAGCACGCGGTCACCATTGTGTGCAAATCGCTTGCCAGCGACGAAGCTATCACCGGTACGATTGTTGCGGGCCAGGGGAACGCCCGTTCTGTGACATTGGCTCGGGATGCGGCAGTGTTGTCGTGCGCCAGCCTTGCAGAACGCGACGACCTCCATCAGCTTTTTGATAAACACGACATCAGCGCGATCTGTGTGGAAGACAACTGCGGGGCAGGCATATGCATCACAAGCGACGTTGATTTTGCAATGCGGCTTGCCGCGCTGACGGGCCCTCGTTTGGTCTCCATTAGCTTGAGAACCGCCGTGACAGAGCTTAATTCTTCGGTCCCGCGGGTCCATTTGGAGGACAATTATGAGCGCGCCATTTCTTTGGCGCGCCGAATCCACGAGCGAATGTATCCTGGAGCGGTCGGCGAACCGTTTGCATCCAGTCTGGCTAAACAGTGCTGGAGTTATGGTTCTCTGCTTTTCCGCGGAGAAGATGAGACGGGAAATACGTAGTAGCCGCGTCCTCGGCCCATCGAATCCGTGGGCAACGCGCTCTGTAGGAGCGAATTATCAGCAAAGGTGGTCAGGCACTACCGGCTAGAGTCGTTGATGTCGCACCAATGCGGAAACGGCAGCCGCCCCTGTGTCGAAGGCGAAATGAGACTCCAGCGCCAGGAAAGGCGTTCAAGAGTAGCCGATGGGCTGCATTCACATTGCGAGTTGAGGTGCGGACTCTGCCCGCATGCGTCTCCGACGCTTCCCGCACGTGAAGGTACGCACATTCTTACCGTGAGCGGCACTCCAGTCTCGGCCCCGGCGGTTCGGCCCAACGCCGATCAAGGGGGCAATGGCAAATGGCAAGCTGTTCCATCGTAGCCCACCGAAGACACCTGCGCCTGCAACGATATCAAGCGCCGCAGGACCAAGGTTGAGAACCTATGAACGAAACAGAAGGTCGACGGAACGGAGGGACGAATCTTAGACATTAAACTTTCTTTTCAGATGCTACACTTATGAAACACTCGCGCGCTTTGCACTTAACTAAACATAACTTTATGCGTTGGAGAAGTGATGTAGCTTTATCCATGCCGGCCCGACTAACGGCAGGCGCAGAACCCCACCCTTACCGCCGGCAGAATTGTCCATGAGAGACAATATCGGTGCAAATGGCTGCGGAGGAGAGACTATGAAACGTCCGCGGATTATCGCGGTATCTCAACGTCGAGGCCGGGCGAACAGCGTGTCCGATCAATTTTCTTCGGTCCCACCGATGCATTTCCCGGGGGCAACCAGGGAGGCGTTTGCGGCGGCGTTCAGCCGATTTCTCGACCAGAGCGATGGTGTTGTTCAATCCGAGGAGTTGTTCGACCTATTAGCTGCTTTTGCCCGAAATTTTGATTGTCCGTGGATTGCGTACCGCTCTCTTTCACCCAACCAAAGATCCTTAAAGGCGGACCGAAGCAGTCCGGTGGTCATTCTGAATTATCCTGATGAATGGCAGCAGCGCTATTTCGAAATGGGTTATGACAGGGTGGACCCCATCATCAAGATGAGTCGGAAGCGAGGAAGCGCCTTTCGATGGAGCGAGGTGTACAATGACGTAAGTACGACTGAAGACGAACGGCGCGTCCTTGATGAAGCTGCTACGTTCGGCTTGAGGTCAGGCATTAGTGTTCCACTGCACGGTTCGGATACGAGCTTTGCAATCATGAGCTTTGCACAATGCGCAGGCTCAGACTTTCACAATAGAACAATAACTTACTTGCAGCTAGCTGCGTTACATTTCCATCTGAATATTGGAAAGTTCGCAAGTCACAGTCGCATTGAAGATCTACCAGAACTTTCTTTGAGAGAAAAAGAGTGCATTTTGTGGACGGCTAGAGGCAAATCATCTTGGGAAATAGGAATGATTCTTGGAATCACAGCGAACACGGTCAACTTCCATATAAAAAACGTATTGAGAAAACTGGATGCGTGCAGCAGAACTGGCGCAGCCGTAAAAGCGGCAAACCTAGGAATCATCGATTTGTAAAAATGCGCGTTTGTATTGCCTTCGTCCGAATTAACCGACAATCCCTGAGGTTAATCCTAGTTAAATTCGCATACTGCGGCTACGCAGCACCTACTTCCATATTATGACGGCATCCTCGACTTGTTAGATGACGAAACCCACTTCCATCACATCAACCGCTCGGCTGCAGGGCCGATCATCTCGCGCAGGATATGGCGTAGGAGGGTCTTCTCCACGAGCCCGCGTAGGTCCATTATGTCGTTGGTTATCGGTGGTTCCTGCGATTCATGCTGTGTTAGCAACCCAACCCTATCGAAGAAAATCGATGACCACCGCTACGCCGCTCGCTCTTGTATGGGGCAAAGATTGTCAAGCCTGCTAGTTCATTTGCCGTTCATTTCCTCATCTCCTTGTTAGGCCGATTGGCGACCATCTCCTTGTCCGACCTACCTTCGCGCCGCCGCCGCGCGCAGTGACAGACAAGGATTGAGGACCGCTAGGCTCTCCATCGCGCAGCGACTTGTCCTTGACGGGACACGAGGAACTCGCCATCAGACGCGGTAAACGCGCCGCAAGCTTGTATGCGGTTGATCCTCGCGGATCGCAAACCATGAGTAAGCGGGAAGGCCACCCCATCTAGAGCACGTCCTGTGATCGATGAATCGATTGTGATGTGACGGCTGCGTTTTGTGCTGATTCAACATCCACCTCGATGGAGGTTGACGATGGGAAGAGCATTGAGCGTGGATCTTCGGTCGCGGGTCTTGAGGGCTTCGGACGAGGGCATGTCGGCGCGGCAAGCGGCGGCGCGGTTCGGCGTGGGAGTGTCCAGCGCGATCCGCTGGATTGCGCGGGCGAAGATCGGCGAACTGGCGCCACGGGTCGAGGAACGCCAGGAGCAAGCTCGCATCGAGTTCCAGCAACGCGATCGCGCTTGGTGTTCGGTGCAGTCGCTGCGCGGCGAAGCCCAGGAGCAGTCTCAGCGTGTCGCGATAGGCGGCGACCGTCTGGCGGCTGACGGCACGGTGTTGGCCGAGATGCTCGAGAAAGAAGCGCTGGACCAGGGTGGAAAGGGACGGCGTGCTGTGATCAGAGATGGCCGTTCTCCCCGCGCGCGAAGCCTTCGAAACGCGATCCGGCGATGGCCATCAGATCGGGGATGCCGGTCATGTACCAATAGGTGTCCGATACCTTGGCATGGCCGACATAGGTCGAAAGCGCCGCGATGGCGTTATCGATGTTGCATCCTTCGGCCTGCCAACGCTCCAGCCGCCGGCAAATGAAGGTGTGCCTCAGATCATGAATACGAACATGCGGATAGGAGCCTCGCGGTGTGATGCCGGCAGCCGCACGCAGTCGTTGAAAGACGCCGTGGACGGTGCGCTTGTTGAGGCGTTGCCCCCTGCGATGGTGAAGAAGGCCTGCTCTTCCTCCTGCCTGACGAAGCGCTCTCGGACTTGCAGATATGAACCAAGCGCTTCGGCGACCGACTGATGAAACCGCACATGCCGAGACTTTTGGAACTTGGTCATGCGCACCATTGCACAGCAAGCCTCGAGATCGACATCGCAGCAGCACAGGTTGATCGCCTCCGAAATGCGCAGCCCGGTCGCGGCGATCAATCCGATCAACGTCTCGAACGCGGCTGATCGCAGTTCATCCTGCGGTAGGAGCGCGCGGGCCGCGGCCATTAGGCCGAGGATCTCGCCGTCGGTGTAGACGTGGGGCGTCAACCGCCGCCGTGACTTGCCGAATATCGGTGTCGCCGGAAACTCCGTCGCTGGATCCAGGCGCGCCTTGTAGGCCGCAAACGGCTTCACAATTGCCAGTCGCCCAGCCCAGGTGAAGGGGTGACTGGCGCGCGGTCGGTCCTTTGCCCAGCGGATGACGAGGTCGCCGGTCAGCGTGCCACAGTTCTGCTCGTCGGCGAAACCAGCAAAGGATCGCAGCAGTCCTGCGCCCGGGCCGGTGATGTTGAAGCCGAGCATTGAGCGCTCCGCCAGATAGGCTGCGACATGTTCTGTCATTGTTGTCTTCGTCGTCATCACGCCCTCCCTGGCCAAGGAAGAGCGACGGCCGATAGCCGGTCGAGATCGATCTTTGTGTAGATCTTTGAGGTGTCGAGGCTGCGATGGCGTAGGATATCGGCGATGTGCTTCATCGGTATGCCCTCGCGCAGCAATCCGCACGCCACGCTATGGCGCAGAACATGCGGATCGCACCGATCCCAGCCGCACCGGCGAAACGCGGCGATGACCGCTCGCTTGGCTACTCCTGCCTGGACCGGACGATCGTAGGGTGCGACATAGCGAACGAAGATCGCCCGATTTGCCGTCTCGGGCCGCTCGTGCCTGAGATAGTCGGCGATGGCCTCACCGGTTACCTGAGCACCGGCAGGCAGTCTGTGAAATGCGTCTTGGAGCGAGCGATCCTGACTGTTCCGTTCCGCCAATCAATGTCCTCGATGCGCAGCTTGACCACTTCCGCATAGCAAAGGCCAAGGTCGGTGACGCATCTGACCATGGCATAGGCGCGTCGACCAGATGGCAGATTCGCATCGAACGATGCCAAAAGCGCGTCAATCTGAGTTGGTGACAATGTCTCGGGTAGTGACGCCAGTGCGCCGCGCGCGGGATGGCTTGCAGGAGCTTGGCGACCTCATCGCCGCTCATCTGTCGGTACTTCAGATAACCGTCTATCGAACTACCCGCGACGCGCACTGCCCCGGCACCCCAATCGCGACCTTCACCCAGGACGAAGCGCCTACGACCGCGGTATCGATCTTCGTGACGTAGACGGCGTCTGCGCCAAAAGTGTGAGCGAGGAATCTGCCGACAATCAACCCACGTTGCCGTCGCGTGGTCTCCGCCAGGCCTGCGACATCACGCATATAGGCATCGAAAGCGGCCAGTTCCTTGCTTAATCCACCCTGCTTGTCGGCGGGGCCCATTCTACGGGCACGGCTCGAAAAGCCATGTGAGCGATCGGGTGAACCGCCACCTCGGTTTCCTGTCAACCTGGCATGGGCGCCTTGCTCGGCCGCAGGTGCCATGAGAGCTGCAGCGAGCTGACCCAAGCGCTCGCGTTCGATCTCCCGAATCTGTTCGCGCAGCAACCGAATCCGGGCAAAGTTGCGGCTCAGTTCGGCGCGCGTGTCCTCTGGCGTCAAAGTGCCTTCTGTAGTGTGCAAAGATTGCAGCTGGTTGGCGTTGCACAAAATGGGTCTGAAGGCGCGAATGCCGAAGCGGGCGAGGATCGCCTTTATGCGAACAATCGGCGTGCGCTCGCGCACCAGGCTGTCCCGCTCGCGGTTCGGCCGCAGTGCGTCCTCCTTATCGATTGCGGGAATCGCTGCCATACCGCAGTGGCGCTTCTCGCCGCGCAGCCAGCCGAGAAACGCGCGCGCATCAAAAGCTCGGTATCGAGACGATCGGTCTCGGCGCGCCGGTGTTCGCGCGACACCGCAACGCTCGACGGATGAATCACATGGGCCTCGACGGCTTGGCCCTGCAGCCAGCGCGCCAGCCAGAAGCCGTCGCGTCCGGCTGGGCAACCGTGATCCACTTGATCAGCGGTCCCGACTGCTCGGCTTCGTTGCGCCAGCAATGCAACAGCTTCAGCAGTGCCTCCGGATCAGCATCAAGTCTCGCCAGCGGCCGGCGCTCAAGTCCTGGAACAATCGCCGCGACGAGCCACTTCGATTGGGTAATCTCGACCACTGCAATCAACGTCGTATCTTGATCGAAGGCGGCGAGGGACCGGGTCGCGTCAAATGATTGCGATAGGGGCGCTCCTTTTGGTTGTCGCCTAAGGATGCCAGACCCTTGCCGCTCCCCATAGCATCTACAACGCTACTAACGGCACGCTCGCGAGCGGCTTCTTCACCATCGAGCTACACCACCTGATGGGAGTACGTCATGCCAAGCTGATGATTGCTTGTGGGTGCAAGTCCCATCCGGCCAAAGCCGTAGCGGGCAAGCCGGGGCCGAGTCTTGCGGGCGTCGCGGCAACGCGGGGTCTGAAGTGTAGACAGGAGCCATGCGGGGTGCGGGAATGAGCCTCGAAGGTGGATGTTCGCTAGGCCGAGTGTGTTCCCTAGTCACGAAGGCAATATGAGCATCGTCGTTACGCGAGACGATGCCGCTCCGTCGGGGTCGATGGCCGGATCACGCATGGAAGGTAACCATCGGAACATGAGAGGCCCGACCGGGTCCGCTGGATTGGTCTCCAGCGGGGGACAGCAGCAAGGTACTGCCAGAGCTGCCGTCCGAGCTGAGGTCGGGAGTCGGACTGGTTCATAGTACCCGTGAAGCCGTCGAAGGAAACGAGGCGAGTGGAGGGAAGGGACCAGCCTGAGGAGAGCCTGCGCGAGGAGGCCAAAGTCCGGACACAGAGCCGGGTTGCCTTGCCGCTGAACCTCGAGCGGGTGAACGCGGCGGCCAGGCAGGCTGCCCAAACCCGGTTCACGGCCCTGCTGCATCACGTCGACGAAGAAGCCCTTTACCGGGCGTTTCGGCGACAGAAGCGACAGGCGAGTGCTGGGGTCGATGGGATGACCGTGGCGAAGTACGAAGAGGGGCTGACGGATAACATCCGTGATCTCTGCGAACGGGTCCACACCGATCGCTACCGGCCACAGCCGGTGCGGCGGGTCTACATTCCCAAAGCCGATGGCGGTAAACGGCCTCTCGGGGTGCCGGCGCTGGAAGACAAGATCGTCCAAAGCGCGGTGGCCGAGGTGCTGAGTGCTGTCTACGAGGTCGACTTCCTGGGGTTCTCCTACGGCTTCCGGCCGGGGCGGAGCCCCCACATGGCGCTTGATGCCCTGCATACAGCGATCATGAGCCAGCGTGTGAACTGGGTGCTCGATGCCGACATTCGCAGCTTCTTCGACTCGGTCGACCACGAGTGGCTGCTGCGGATGGTGGCGCACAGCATCGCTGATCCTCGTATCCTACGGCTGATTGGGCTGTGGTTGCGGGCTGGCGTCCTTGAGAGCGGCGAGAAGCAAGAGACGGACAGGGGTACCCCGCAAGGGGCGGGCATCAGTCCGCTCCTCGCCAATATCTTCCTGCACTACATCCTCGATCTCTGGGCCCACCAATGGCGTCGTCGCCATGCACACGGTCGCGTTGTGATCGTGCGTTACGCTGACGACTTCGTCATGGGCTTTGAGAAGAAGGCCGATGCAGAGGAGATGCTGTTGGCCCTCAAGGCGCGGCTGGCCGGCTTTGGCCTGACACTCCACGAGGACAAGACGCGGTTGATCGAGTTTGGGCGGTTCGCGGCCCTCTCACGACAGCGGCGTGGCGAGCGGCGACCCGAGACCTTCGCCTTTCTGGGCTTCACCCACTACTGCGGGCGGACCCGGGATGGCCGGTTCATCGTGAAGCACAAGACGGAAGGGAAACGCCTGACGCGCAAGCTGACGGCGCTGCGCCAGGATGCCTGGCGGCTCATGCACGCGCCAATGGCTGCGCAGCACAGGTGGTTCGCCGCCGTTCTGCGTGGACACTACGGCTACTACGGCAGGCCGCACAACTACCCAGCGCTCAACGGATTCCATCGGCAAATGCGCCGGATATGGCTACAGTGTCTGAGACGGCGCAGCCAGAAAAGCCGGCGCATGGGCTGGTCGGAGTTCGAGACCCTGACGGCGCGCTTCCCCCTGCCAACTCCGCGCATCACTCGAATTTGGGCGCAGGCACGGATATGACGCGGGTTACCCTCGGGAAGAGCCGGGTGCGGGAAATCCGCCCGCCCGGATCTGTGAGGGCGAAAGCCGAATGGCTGAGCTACTCGACCACGGCCGTCGGTCGAGCGGCGGGCACAATCCAAGCTATATGTCGCCCGCGAATGGCAGGCTGATCTGCGTCGATCGGCGTGGGCGGTGGAATCCGAATTTCTGTCGTGCAATTGAGTTCTGCATCGTCGTTTATCCGACGATGTCGGACATACGACAATGTCGCATAAGGTATATCCCATTATTATGTAATGACTTTTTACTTGGCACGGCGTATGCATATTTGTTTCCAACGTCACAGATCATAAGAACAGGTCTTCATGGCACACTAATTCTCGACCTTAAATCGACAGAAGTGTTCGTCGTCCTAGGGGCTAGGTCGTCTCTCTGTGTAATATTGCCTGTCACGGCACCTGATCACAACCTGCGAATGGCATAAGATATCCATGGAGGGCTCACACTAATTTCCTTTCATCCCAGACCCCGTCTGCACCCTAGTGCTTGCTTCGACTGCCCGTTGCTGTTTCTTCATACAATTGGACGAAATTTACATGAACCTCGAAACACGACGCTTATTCATGCGCCCAATACGTGCTTGGGACGCCGATGCCCTTCATCGCCTTCAATGCGATCCGCTAGTCGTCGAATCAACGATGCAGGGAATTCCGCCAACGCGGGAAATGTCTGATGCGCGACTATCCCTATATCTTCATGAGTGGGAGGCCTACGGGATTGGGTTTTGGATGGTCTATGAACGAGGAGACAGTGGTGATTTGAGCTTCGTGGGGCGGTCGGGAGTGAGCCGCTTCGGTAGCGATATTCAATTCGGATGCGCCTTGTTCGGAGCCCGATCCGGTCAAAGGATTGGACCGGAAAGCCTCAAGCCAGTGTTCGAATTCGCCTTCGCAACCCAACCCGTCGATCGGTTGGTCGCTGTCATACGCCCAACAAACACACGGTCACTCAGAATGACCACTGCACTTGGCTTTTCCTATCTTGAGCCGACTGTCTTTAATGGAACGAGGTATCAGCTATATGAAATGCGTCGTTCGAGTCAGTGACGCTGGAATGGATTTGATAAGAGAACTTATCAATAAAAAACGTTGGTCTAACTGGCACTCTTTAGTGCAACACGAAACTGTTAAGAAGGTGAGAGGCTGGCCCTATCAAGACACGCATCCAGCGTTGATCATCAGAAAAAAGCAATGCAATTGCGGCTCCATTTGTTATTTGCACCTTCGAGAGGGGCTGGCCGATCGTAGTCGATCATCCACTAGGGTGAACGGAATGAAGACCAAACACATAATTGTTCTTTGCGGCCTCGCGGCATTGCCGCTGGCCTGGTCTGGGGTGCCACCGATGCCGACGGGCCGGCAGATCATCTTGGCGAGTAGTGGCGGCTCTTATGACGAGATTGTTCGCGAGTATTGGTTAGCCCCCTTCGAGAAGGAGACCGGTATCAAGGTTGTCGTGGTCCCCACCGACGCCGCCGCCGAACGGCGCGCCCAAGTGCAGGCCATGGTCGCCTCCGGCGATGTCACTTGGGACATCTTCATCGAAGGCGATATGGATTCCGAGGCGCCGTCCCATGCCGGCCGCGCCGTAAACCTAGACCACTTCTGCGCCCAGTTT
Source organism: Mesorhizobium sp. CNPSo 4689 (assembly GCF_057784325.1). Taxonomy (NCBI): domain Bacteria; kingdom Pseudomonadati; phylum Pseudomonadota; class Alphaproteobacteria; order Hyphomicrobiales; family Phyllobacteriaceae; genus Mesorhizobium; species Mesorhizobium sp. CNPSo 4689. Next base: position 918 of record NZ_JBWLUZ010000064.1, on the reverse strand, counting down.
CAGGACCGCGCTGATCTGCTACCTGGAACTTGCAAGGGGTCAGGGGTTCTCTTCATCCGAGGCGCGACTTTGATCACGTATAACGAAGAGCACTTCCCCAATGGTGGGCCGACCGATTGGAAAGAGTTCTGGGATACCACGGCCTTCCCCGGCATCCGCGCAATGCCCGCGCAGACCGATGCTTGGCAACAATTGACGGCTGCCCTTCTGGCCGATGGAGTGTCCGTGAAAGACCTCTATCCGATGGATGTCGATCGCGCCTTTAACAAGCTGAACGAGTTGCGGCCCAATGTAGGGCTGTGGTGGACGACCGGCGACCAAGTGACCCAAGGCTTCCGAAATGGTGAATATGATGCCGGCTTCATGTGGTTGACCCGCGCCATGGCGCTTAAAAATGAAGGGCGGCCCATTGCCTGGTCCTATGATGACGCACTTATAGTGGGCGACCGCATCGCCATAGTGCAGGGCGCACCTCACAAGGCAGAAGCGCTTGAACTGCTAAAATTCTACCTGGATTCGCCCGAAATCCAAGGGAAGATTTGTGAGGCCCTGGCCTGCATGCCGCCGAGCACGGATGCGCTCCAATACATGAGCGGTGACCCTCGCGCCAAACCCGAAATGGTGGTTCCCAACGCTAAGTGGATCAACGACAACAAGGCAATGTTGATCGCCCGCTGGAACACCTGGATTCAACACTAGGCAACCGCACGAGCGGACCGTTTAGCCACAGCAGGCAGAGCCGTCATTTTGCTCTGCTTCACGGAAGATCGAAAATGCCTCTGACACAAGACGTCGCCAGCACGGTCGCCGGAATGAGTTATGACGATTTGCCGTCACATGTCCGCGACCAGGCGAAGCTTCTCGTCCTTGATCATGTTGGTTGCATGATCGCGGGAAGCAAGACCCGCGGGGCGGGGC
>NZ_JBWLUZ010000063.1:0-14918 GCF_057784325.1 Mesorhizobium sp. CNPSo 4689 | reverse complement strand
TCGCCCATAAAATCATGACAGCTTGTCGCGACCGTCGCGAGATTGCCGATGCCGACATGCTTCACGGATACGACAGCTGGCTGCGTCTGTCGGCGGCACCGCTCTATCATGCTACGAATATCCTCGTCGGACTCTACTCAGGCGAGCATCCGGCGGCACGGCTTGCAAGACATATGGGGCTTCGCTTTGCTCAATATCTTCCCTTTGTCCGCCATGGCATTTCGGCCATGCTGCGGCGGTGAAACACAGTCACGATAGCGTCCCCGCTCCGACACATTTTCAAGTCTGACGAGATTAGGGTTCATCGTGAGCGCGCCTTCAAAAGGGGTTTTTGCACGAAGTGATTAAGAGGCGCGGACTGACACGTGGCACACTTCCATCGCAGGGCATGAAGCGCAATGCCGGCAGCGATCGCACCGACTGCCGCGATTTCGTGCTCGGCGTCGGTGGCATCAGCCGCACCCGCGCGAGCACACTTGCCTATGAAAAGCTGACCGCAGGAACCAAGCTGTTGATTGCAATGGACAGCGAGCTGATTCCCACGGCCAACTCTCAAGTTGCGACAGGTGAGCAGTTCAGAACAATCAACAGCGCAAGCTCGATTTTATCAGCCGGCTGAACACAACTGGCATTTACAATCCCCATGCGCTGCAGACGCCAGCTTCGCCTTGTCAGCTGATGGCTGGCAGCGTGATCGCAGCAAGCCTGATCACCGGCATCAATTCCGACTTGCCCGGCCTCGTCGCCGCACAGCTTACGTAGAATATGCACGACACGGTCACCGGCAGGACCGGACGCCTATGGCCACAGACCTTCGTATCTGGTCCGCAATGCGACGGTAGCCGATGAATGTTCAAAACGCAGCGCAATCGGTTCGCGATCGACTGAAAACTTTGACCGTTCGTCTGTGGTGTTCAGACTGCCACCGAGTGTCTGGCCGTTCCGCTTTCGAAATATTTGTCGAACTTCACCGCAATGCTCCTCACGAAAGGACGATTTTCCGCCGCTACGACGAATCTGTCGCCTTGGAGTTCAAGCACTCGAGCAGGATCCTGAAGGGCGATGGAGCTTGCCTGAAGAAGGAGCTTTTGGCCGGCTTCCCCGAAACTCTCCACAAGGTCGATCGCCGAGAAGGCGAAATCGCACATCAGCCGCTCGATGATCCAGCCCCGGACGCGATCGTCGTCGGAGAGCACGATGCCGCGCACAACCGCCAACCTGCCGTCTGCAACCATGCGGCCGTACTCGGCGGTCGAAGGCATGTTCTGCACGTAGCCCTGGCGAAAACGGCCGATGGATGAAGGACCAAGTCCAATCAACGTCTCGCAGCGATCCTCGGTGTAGCCCTGAAAATTGCGATGCAGCGCCCCTGTGCGGGCAGCCACCGCCAGCGCATCGCCCGGTTTGGCGAAATGGTCGAGCCCGATTGGTTCGTACCCCTTGTCCACAATCGCTCGCGCGGCAAGTCGCGATTGTGCGAACCGCTCCGTGGGACCGGGGAGCCATGCCTCGTCGATCATCGTCTGATGTTTCTTGAACCAGGGCACGTGAGCGTAGCCGAAGAGAGCCATCCTGTCCGGTTCCAGGGTCAGCGCCTGCGCGACGGTGGAACAGACGCTCTCCCGGGTCTGGTGCGGCAGGCCGTAGAGCAGATCGAGATTGACCGATTCGACGCCGCGCGAACGAACCCCGTCGACGACTGCCTTGGTCTGCAGAAAGCTTTGCTCGCGGTTGATTGCCTTTTGCACTTTCGGATCGAAATCCTGGACGCCGAGGCTCGCCCGCGTCATGCCGATTTCAGCAAGTGCATCAAGGCGAGCTTCGTCCGTGTCGTTCGGATCGATCTCGACGCTGATCTTCGCATCGCCAAGAAAATCGAAATTTTCCCGCAGCACCGTTCCCAAGGTCACCATATCGTCGGGCTTCAGCGTGGTCGGAGAGCCGCCACCGAAATGAACTGCGCGAACTCGGCCCTTGCCGCTGACAAGGCCGCCAACCGTCGCGATCTCCGCATACAGCGAGCGCAGATATGCGGCCACCGGCTCATAGTGGCGCGTCTGTTTGGTATGGCACGCGCAAAACCAGCAGAGCCTGTCGCAATAGGGAATATGCAGGTAAAGCGATATCTCGTCACCGGCTTCGAGCGCCTCCAACCAGCCGCGGTAAACGACAGCATCGATGCCCGAATGGAAATGCGGCGCGGTCGGATAACTGGTATAACGCGGCACGTTCTCGCCAAGTCTGGCAGCTAGTTCCGGTCGCATGTAGTGGTCCACCCGTGTTTGCGTCGCCGGGACTCTGGACGCATTGATGAGCCAAAGCCCTGATTTCGGTCAGCCTCCAGCACGACAAACTGCCGCAAGGATTTTTCTACCGTGGATTGCTATCGTGCCGGCGCTTGGGCCGGGAGAGCGACCAGATCGGGAGAGCGATCAATGACAGTACGGCACCACGTTCACAGTTCCGGCATTCCCGCTTTTTGCCTGTCTTGCCAGGCACGGCACCGCGGCCTCTGCGGCGCCCTCGATCCAGATGGTTTAGCCAAGCTCGCTAAGACTTCGTCGCGGCATAGGATCGAACCGGGCGTCGAGCTGATTGGCGATGCCGAGGCCGTCAACAGCTGTTCAAACGTGCTTTCGGGCGTGGTGAAGCTGACGAAGAGCCTTTCGGACGGCCGCCAGCAAATCGTCGGACTCCAGTTCGCGCCGGATTTTCTGGGACAGCCCTTCAAGGTGAAAAGCGCAATCCATGCCGAAGCAGCAACGACTGTCTCGCTGTGTTCGTTTCCAAAAGCGGCAATCGAACAGATGATCAAGAAATCACCGGAACTCGAGCATCGCCTGCTCAAGCAGACGCTGAACGAACTCGACGAGGCACGCGAATGGATGGTGACTCTGGGCTGCAAGACGGCGCCTGAGAAGGTAGCGAGCTTTCTTCTCATGATCGCCCGCAATATCGGCTCCAGTGTTGGCCCAGCAGCCAGGTCGACGTGCTTCGATCTGCCGCTGACGCGTGCCGACATCTCTGATTTCCTTGGAATCACAAACGAGACGGTGAGCCGCCAACTGACCAGACTGAGAATGGACGGGGTGATCCGGATCGAGAACAACCGCCGTGTCACGGTAGACAACTTGAGCCGGCTGGAGCAGCGTTGCGGTGGGCGGCGCCCGAGGCGCAACCGCTCTATGAACGAGACCTGAGCGGCCGCTCCTGCCTCGCTTACCTGGACCGGGGCAGGGCATGCTTGCGTTCGAACGCTATGCCTCGCCGCAAGCCTTCGAAAAAGTGGCATAGCACCTATCGGACTACCGTGACCGATCGCCAGGAGTGCTTCGGCCACCTCGTTGCGGAGCATTGATCCTCGAATCGATGCGCAATCGCCTGGTGGGGGCAGATTGGACTCGGGACAAGGTCAATTGCGCCTCAAACGCAGGGAAAAGACTCTTCTTGACGCTACGACTGTCACGTAGCAGCGGATGATCGGCTGTCCCCCAACGCGCGTCATCACATTGCCCGCAATCGCATCCACGCCGGAGCGGCCCGGAGGCGCCGGACTTGTTCAGAAAGCGGGCCTGCCCGTACTGCGTTTCCTCGTTCAATCAGCACTTTCTGATCGCACCTGAAGCAAAATCGCGCGGCTCTGACATGGATCAGGGCAAGCAGGCCGCGACTGCGCAATTTATGCGCTGCGGATTTGGCGTCCGCCGGAATTTCCAGATCGGGACTGGCAATGACATTCGCCACAGAGATCGTCCTTCTAAGCCTGGTTGCGTTCGCGGCCCTTGTAGCTGCCGGCTTCGGCGTGGATGAACCTTTCCGCCTGCACATGTGGGTGTTGTTCTTCGTCCTTGCCGGGTTCACGGCGATCCTGTTGCGCAATACGGAATTCAAACCGGCGACTCCGGTTGATTCCTCGGCTTACATGGACGGGCCGATCCGCTACGGCGCCATTGCCACAATATTCTGGGGCGTCGTCGGCATGCTGGTCGGGGTGCTTATCGCACTGCAGCTTGCTTACCCGGATCTCAACATCGAGCCCTGGTTCAATTTCGGCCGCCTGCGGCCGCTGCACACATCCGGTGTTGTGTTTGCGTTCGGCGGCAACGCGCTGCTTTGCACGTCTATGTATGTCGTACAGCGCACCTGCCGCGCCCGGCTCTTCGGCGGCGATCTCGGCTGGTTTGTGTTCTGGGGCTACCAGCTCTTCATCGTCATGGCCGCGACCGGCTACTTGCTCGGCATCACCGAGAGCCGCGAATACGCCGAACCCGAATGGTATGTGGACATCTGGCTGACCATAGTTTGGGTCGCCTATCTCATCCTGTTCCTCGGCACGATCCTGAAGCGCAAGGAGCCGCACATCTACGTCGCCAACTGGTTCTACCTGTCCTTCATCGTGACCATCGCGATGCTGCATGTCGTCAACAACCTGTCGATGCCGGTCTCCTTCCTTGGCTCCAAGAGCTACTCCGCCTTTTCCGGTGTCCAGGACGCCCTGACGCAATGGTGGTACGGTCATAACGCAGTCGGGTTCTTCCTCACCGCCGGCTTCCTCGGCATGATGTATTACTTCGTGCCCAAGCAGGCGAACCGGCCGGTCTACTCCTACCGCCTTTCGATCATCCACTTCTGGGCGCTGATCTTCCTCTATATCTGGGCAGGTCCGCACCACCTCCACTATACCGCCCTCCCGGATTGGGCGCAGACGCTCGGCATGGCATTTTCGATCATGCTGTGGATGCCCTCTTGGGGCGGCATGATCAACGGCGTGATGACGCTGTCCGGCGCCTGGGACAAGCTCCGCACTGATCCGATCATCCGCATGATGGTGATGGCCATCGCCTTTTATGGCATGTCGACCTTCGAAGGCCCGATGATGTCGATCAAGACGGTCAATTCCCTGTCGCATTACACCGATTGGACCATCGGTCACGTCCACTCCGGCGCACTCGGCTGGGTCGGCATGATCTCGTTCGGGGCGATCTACTACATGGTGCCGAAGCTCTGGAACCGTGAACGGCTCTATTCACTCAGGCTCGTCACCTGGCACTTCTGGCTGGCGACGCTTGGCATCGTTGTCTACGCCGCTGTCATGTGGGTGTCCGGCATCATGCAGGGCCTGATGTGGCGCGAATACGACGAGCAGGGCTTCCTGGTCTACTCCTTCGCCGAAACCGTGGCCGCGATGCACCCCTATTATGTCATGCGCGCCATCGGCGGAGCCATGTACCTCTCCGGCGCGCTGATCATGGCCTGGAACATCACCATGACCATCCTCGGACACCAGCGCGAGGAGGATCCGATGCGGGGCTCCATCCCGGCGCCCCAGCGTGCGCGATCAGGAGCCAGAAAATGGGCTTGATGGACAGACACGCAATCATCGAGAAGAACGCCACGCTTCTTCTCGTTGGCTCTCTTCTTGTGGTGACCGTTGGCGGCATCGTCGAGATCGCACCGCTCTTCTATCTCGACAACACGATCGAGAAGGTGGAAGGCATGCGCCCCTACTCGCCGCTCGAACTTGTCGGGCGCAACATCTATGTGCGCGAGGGCTGCTACCTCTGCCACAGCCAGATGATCAGGCCGTTCCGCGACGAGGTCGAGCGCTACGGCCACTACAGTCTGGCTGCCGAGTCGATGTACGATCATCCTTTCCAGTGGGGATCGAAGCGCACCGGACCGGACCTCGCCCGGGTCGGTGACCGCTACTCGAACACATGGCATGTGCAGCATCTGGCCGATCCGGGTTCGGTCGTGCCGGAATCGATCATGCCGAGCTACGCGTTCCTCAAGGACGCGCCGATCGACGTGAAGGGCTTCTCGACGCATCTGGTAGCCAACGCGCGCGTTGGCGTCCCCTACTCCGACGACATGATCGCCAATGCCAATGCCGATTTGATGGCGCAGGCCGACCCCAACGCAGACACGTCCGGACTCGAGGCCCGCTACCCCAAGGCCAAGATCGGCGACTTCGACGGCAACCCGCAGGTCACCGAAATGGATGCCCTTGTCGCTTACCTGCAGATGCTTGGCACGCTGGTCGATTTCAAGAACTACGACGAAGCCGCCGGCTACCGCTGAGGGAGAATGGCGATGACCTACAATTTCATGCGGGGGTTTGCGGACAGTTGGGGCCTGGTTGCCATGGCGCTTTTCTTCGTCGGATGCGTTGCCTTTGCACTTCGTCCCGGCAGCCGCAAGCTGGCCGATGAAGCTGCCCGGATTCCCCTTGAGGACGAGTGATCATGAGCGACGAGCACATCGGCGAAGTATCGGGCGTCTCCACAACCGGCCACGAATGGGATGGGATCCAGGAACTCAACAACCCACTGCCTCGCTGGTGGGTCATCACCTTCTACATCACCATTGCATGGGCGATCGGCTACACCATCGCCTATCCGGCATGGCCGATGCTGACCTCAGCGACCAGGGGTGTGCTCGGCTATTCGAGCCGCAACGACGTCAAGAACGAGCTTGCGGCTGCCGAGGCCGCCAAGGCCAAGTATGTCGCGGCAGTGCAATCGAAAACCGTCTCCGAGATTGCTGCTGACGATGCACTGCGCGAATTCGCCGTCGCTGCCGGTGGCGCCGCCTTCAAGGTAAATTGCGTGCAGTGCCACGGCTCCGGCGCCCAGGGCTCCAGCGGCTTTCCCAACCTCAATGACGACGACTGGCTGTGGGGCGGCAAGGCCGAGCAGATCCAGCAGACCATCACGCACGGCATCCGCTTCGCGTCCGATCCGGACACGCGCCTGTCGGAAATGCCTGCCTTTGGCGACATCATCACGCCCGAGCAGATCACTCAGGTCAGCGCCTACGTGGCCAGCCTCTCCGGCCAGATCAAGGATGCAAGCCTCATCGAGCCGGGCGCCAGAGTTTTCGCCGAGAATTGTGCCGCCTGTCACGGCGAGAATGCCCAAGGCAACAGGGAGCTCGGCGCACCCGACCTGACCGACGCGATCTGGCTTTACGGTTCCGGCGAGACAGCCATCGCCGCGCAGGTCCGCGCGCCGAAGCAGGGCGTCATGCCGGCCTGGATCGGTCGTCTTGGCGAGACGAAGGTCAAGGAGCTCGCGGTCTATGTCCATTCGCTTGGCGGCGGAGAATAGGAACGGAAGCCTATTCTCGGCCCTCCCCGCCAAGCGACGAGGCCCGGCGCGAGCCGGGCCTCGACACCATTTCCGGCATGCGGGGACTGACCTATCGGCTGCGCGCGGGTGGAGATGCACGTGCAGGATAAAACGCAGATCGAAGCCGTAGCGGTCAACTCCGCCAAGACCCGCCAGCCGCTTTATGCCGCACGCAAGAAGATCTTCCCCAAGCGGGCCTCCGGCAGTTTCCGCCGCTTTAAGTGGCTGGTTATGGCCATCACGCTGGGGATCTACTACCTGATGCCCTGGCTGCGCTGGGATCGCGGGCCGTTTGCCCCGGATCAGGCCGTGCTGGTCGATCTTGCCAACCGCCGCTTCTACGTCTTCTTCATTGAGATATGGCCACAGGAATTCTACTATGTGGCTGGCCTTCTGGTCATGGCCGGCATTGGCCTTTTCCTGGTCACATCCACAGTTGGCCGGGCCTGGTGCGGCTATACTTGCCCGCAGACCGTATGGGTCGATCTGTTTCTGGTTGTCGAGCGCGCCATCGAGGGCGATCGCAACGCCCGCATGAAACTCGACGCCGGGCCCTGGACTGCGCGCAAGCTTGTGCTGCGGGTATCGAAACACGCCATCTGGCTGGTCATTGGCGCGGCGACCGGCGGCGCCTGGATCTTCTATTTCGCCGATGCGCCGACGCTGATTGGCGAAGTCTTCACCGGCACCGCGGCACCCATCGCCTACATCACCATCGCCGTTCTGACGGCGACGACCTATACGTTCGGCGGGCTGATGCGCGAGCAGGTCTGCACCTATATGTGCCCGTGGCCGCGCATCCAGGCAGCCATGCTCGACGAAAGCTCGCTCACCGTCACCTACAATGACTGGCGCGGCGAACCGCGCTCGCGTCACGCCAAGAAGGTTCTTGCCGCGGGGCAGCCGGTCGGAGACTGCGTCGATTGCAATGCCTGTGTCGCAGTCTGCCCGATGGGGATCGACATTCGCGACGGCCAGCAGCTCGAATGCATCACCTGCGCGCTTTGCATCGACGCCTGCGACGGCGTGATGGACAAGCTTGGCAGGGAGCGCGGGCTGATCTCCTACGCGACGCTCTCCGACTACAACGCCAACATGATGCTGGCGACCGCAGGCGGCTCCAGCTCGGTCAATCCGTCGCTGGTCAGGACCGCTGATGGCCTGTTCTGCGACGGGGTGGCGCATTTCCATATCCGCAAGATCTTTCGGCCGCGCACCTACGTCTACATGGGTATGTGGTCGCTGATCGGCCTGGGCTTGCTCTATTCGCTGCTGACGCGCGACCGGCTCGAAGTCAACGTGCTGCATGACCGCAATCCGCAATTCGTCACCCTGTCCGACGGTTCGATCCGCAACGGTTACACGGTCAAGCTGCTCAACATGATCCCCGAGCCGCGAACAATCGTCGTCACGATGCAAGGCTTGCAAGGGGGCGAAATGAGCGTGGTCGGCGACAACATCCCGGCAGGCCGCTCCTTCGCCATTGCGGTCGAACCGGACCGCCTGAAAATGCTGAAGGTCTTCGTGCGCCAGCCGGCGGGCCAGATCCAGGGCACAGCGCAGACCTTCACATTCCGTGTCGAGGACAAGGCGAGCTTCGAGTCGGACGAGTACACCGCCACCTTCAACGCACCGGAGACCGCCAGATGACCGCCAAGGCACAAAAATCCCGCGAATTCACCGGCAGGCACATGCTGGCCGTCATCCTTGCCTTTTTCGGCGTGGTCATCGCGGTCAATCTGACCATGGCGACGCTCGCCAACATAAGCTGGACCGGCCTGGTCGTCGAAAACACCTATGTGGCGAGCCAGCAATTCAACAAGAAGGCCGAGGAAGGGCTCGCGCAGGCGGCTCTCGGCTGGACCGGCAAGCTGACCATCGCACTGGGCGAGGTCCGCTACAGCCTCACTGATGGCGCCGGCAAGCCGGTTCCCCTGCATGCCGTCAAGGTGCTGTTTCGCCATCCCGCCTTCGAGAAAGGGGACAAGGCCGTCACGCTCGCGCTCGCCTTGGGCCAGGAGTTTGCTGCGCAGCACATGCCGAAGGACGGCGTCTGGATCATCGAGGTCGACGCCGATGCCGGTCTGGCAAGACCTTATCGCGACGTGCGCAGGATCATGATTTCCCATGGAGCGCTGCAATGAGCTGTTGTGCACCGGGCGCGGAAATGGCGCTGGATATGGGCAGCAGCCCATCGGTCCTGCCGTCCAGCCAGGAGATCAGGCTGGCGAGCCGATCGCTTGGCGATGATCTCCGCCAGACCGACCTTTCGGTTCCCACGGTTCATTGCGCGGCTTGCATCCAGGCGATCGAGACAGCACTGGGAAAACTCGATCAAGTGGAGAGCGCTCGTGTCAACCTGTCGACGAAGCGGGTCGCGGTCCGGTGGCGTGGTGACGAGGTGCCACCGTTCGTCGCCGCGCTTGGGCGCTTGGGCTACCACGCACATCTGTTCGAAGCCGACACCGATGCAAAGGACAAGACGCTGTCGGAGCTTATCCGCGCCGTCGCGGTTGCTGGTTTTGCGGCGGGCAACATCATGCTGCTTTCGGTCTCGGTCTGGTCCGGCGCCGAAGGCGCGACGCGCGATCTGTTCCACTGGGTCTCGGCGCTGATCGCCATCCCCGCGCTCGCCTTCGCCGGCGGCATCTTCTTCCGCTCGGCCTGGAATGCGTTGCGCCACGGCCGCATGAACATGGACGTGCCTATCGCGGTCGGCGTGTCGCTTGCCTACGCCATGAGCCTCTACGAGACGATCAACCATGGCGATCACGCCTATTTCGATGCGGCGGTGTCGCTGCTGTTCTTCCTGTTGATCGGCCGCACGCTGGATCATGTCATGCGGGAACGTGCCCGGACCGCCGTGAAAGGCCTGTCGCAGCTGGCGGCGCGTGGCGCCATGGTCCTGCGCAGCGATGGTGCACGCGATTACCTGCCGGTTGGCGAGATCGAACCAGGCAAGCTGCTGCTGATCGCAGCCGGCGAAAGGATACCCGTCGACGGCAAGATCGTTCAGGGGGCGTCGGATCTCGACTGCTCGCTGGTTTCCGGCGAGAGCACGCCGAAAACCGTGGCGTCGGGGGAACGGGTTCAGGGCGGTATGCTCAATCTCACCGGCTCGCTGACGATCGAGGCGACAGCCGCCGCGAAGGATTCATTCCTGGCGGAAATGGTTCGCCTGATGGAGTCCGCCGAGGGCGGCCGGGCGCATTATCGCCGGATCGCCGACCGCGTTTCGGCGCTCTATGCCCCTGTGGTTCACCTAACCGCCTTCGTGACGTTCCTTGGCTGGATGGCGGCAACCGGCGACTGGCATAGGGCGATCACCATCGCCATTGCTGTTCTCATCATCACATGCCCGTGCGCGCTCGGCCTCGCCGTGCCGATCGTTCAGGTGGTCGCCGCGCGGCGCCTGTTCGAGAACGGCATCATGGTCAAGGACGGTTCGGCCATGGAGCGCCTGGCGACGATCGATACAGCGGTGTTCGACAAGACCGGAACGCTCACGCTTGGACAGCCCCGGCTCGTCAATGCATCGTCGATCGACCCGGCCATGCTGGCAATTGCAGCCGACATGGCCGCGCACTCGCGTCATCCGTTTTCGAAGGCCATCGCCGGATTTGCCTCTCCTGGCAGGCAACAAAAATTCGATGCCGTCACCGAGCATCCCGGGTTTGGGATCGAAGCTGCCGACGCGGGAGCTATCTGGCGGCTGGGCCGACGCGGATGGGCCGGATGGAAGGCCCGGACCGGCGGCGAAGGCAAGCATGGCTATGGCGGAACGGTCCTGACGAAAGACGGCATCATCGTCGCCGCCTTCGATTTCGAGGATGCGCTGCGTGCCGACGCCAGGGCGGCAGTCGAGCGATTGAACGATGTCGGGGTGTCGGTGCAAATGCTGTCTGGCGATACTGCAGGCGCCTGCGCCGAAGTCTCGAAAATTCTGGGTGTCGGCGACTTCGTTGCGTGCCTGCTGCCGTCCGGCAAGGTAGAATGCATCGAGACCCTGGCGAAAGACGGACACAAGGTCCTGATGGTTGGCGACGGCCTCAACGACACGCCTGCGCTGAGCGCGGCGCATGTCTCGATCGCACCGGCCACCGCAGCCGACATTGGCCGCAACGCGGCGGACTTCGTATTCCTGCGCGAAAGCCTTGTGGCCGTACCTCTTGCGCTGGACGTCTCGCGGAAAGCCGGGCGGCTGATACGCCAGAACATCGCGATCGCGATCGTCTACAATGCCGTCGCCGTGCCGATCGCGATCCTGGGACAGGTCACGCCATTGATTGCGGCGATCGCCATGTCCGCCTCCTCGTTGCTGGTTATTGGCAACGCGCTACGGCTGCAGAGGTCCATGCCAAATTCACCGGCGAAAGACGTTTGGCGCTCCAGACGTTCCGACATCAACGAATTGGTCCGATCCTCATGACAACCCTTGCCTACCTCATACCTGTGGCCCTCTTCCTTGGCGCGCTTGGACTGGGGGGCTTCCTGTGGGCTTTGAGGAGTGGCCAGTACGAAGATCTTGACGGCGCCGCCGAGCGGATTCTTATCGATCGGGAAGAACAAGCTGGACCGTTGATTTAGATCGCGGTGCCGACCATTGTGCGCATGCCGGTGGTCAGCCGAGTCGCGTGGTCCGGAACAGCCCGCTGAGGCTCCACGGCTAGGCCGCGCTTGACGTGGCGATGGCCAGTCGACCGTGAACCCGCCGTTGCCGGCTTTTTCGTTTCTGGCTGATTCAGATCAAGGTTATCCCCTCATCGGCGTGGTTTCGTTGACCAGCCTTTCAAGGGAGAACGCACGTCCAACGGACAGTTTGGTCGTCTATCAGCGTCTTGGCGGTTTTTGGGTTTTTTCATGGTAGTGGTCGACTATGCCTCCTTCAATGAATCGCGCCGCCGAACACCTCGGCGACCGGTCTGGATAAAGGCCGACACGAAGAATGGCCAAAGCCAAAAGTCAGCCGAGGCGTGGGGGCGCGAGGCCGCGGCCAGATTGTTCTCGGGACCCCAAACACCGGACGCGATCTTCTGCGGCAACGATCAGATCTCCCGCGGCGCGTGCGACACGCTGCGCGAGATTGGCGTGGTAGTACCTGCCGACGTCGCCATCGTCGGATTTGACAACTGGGACGTGATGGTGCGGCCGCAGCTGACCAGCATCGATGTGAACCTGAAGGCCATCGGGCACGAGGCTGGTCACAGCGTGCTGGAGATGATCGCCGGACGAAAGCTGAGCGGCGTCAGGTGTGTGTTCGTTGGTCGTGCCGGCATCGTCGAAGCCGTGAGCACACCAATGCACTTCATTGCAGAAACGGACGCGTTCGAATGAACGAGTTCAAGCCGGTTCGGTTCGTCGATGTCGCGTTGGAGGGGCAATTCTGGCGCGAGCGGCTGGAGACGGTGCTGACACGGACCATCCCCAGCCAGCACGTCTAACTTGGCAAGCACGGTATCTTGGAGTCCCTCACACTGCCGAACCCGCTGCAGCCGCTGAGATTCTCGGACAACGAGCACAATTTCGCGCAGGTGTTCTGGGATTCCGACGCCGGCAAGTGGATCGAGGCGGCATCCTATGGGCTGTCACACAGGCGGGATGCCGACATCGAGGCCAGGATCGAAAAGATCGTCGACGACCTCGAAAGGGCCCAGGCTCCCGACGGTTATCTGAACTGCTGGTACCTGCAGCGCGAGCCGGACAAGCGCTGGACCAACCTGCGCGACAATCACGAACTCTACAATCTGGGACATCTGCTCGAGGGCGCCATCGCCTACTTCCTCGCGACGGGCCGGCGCCGGCTCCTCGACATCCTTGAGCGCTATGTCGACCATGTGCGCGAGACCTTCGGCCCGCACCCTGGCCAGAAGCGCGGCTATTGCGGCCATCAGGAGATCGAGCTGGCCCTCGTCAAGCTCTATCGCTTGACGGGAGAGAGAAAGCATCTCGACTTGGCGGCCTATTTCATCAACGAGCGCGGGCGCCAGCCGCACTACTTCGATCAGGAAGCGGTCGCGCGCGGGGAGAGCCCCAGGGATTTCTGGGCGAAGTGGTATGAGTACAACCAATCGCACAGGCCGGTGCGCGAGCAGACCAAGGTCGTCGGACATGCCGTTCGGGCGATGTATATGTTTTCCGCCATGGCCGACCTCGCGGCGGAACTGAACGACGACACCCTCAAGAAAGCATGCCAGGTGCTCTGGGCCGATGTCATGACCTCGAAGATCTACATCACCTCCGGCTTGGGTCCGGCTGCCGCGAATGAAGGCTTCACCGAAGACCACGACCTGCCAAACGACACGGCCTATGCGGAGACCTGCGCCTCGGTGGCGCTGATCTTCTGGGCGCATCGCATGCTGCATCTCGATCTCGACGGCCGCTACGCCGATGTCATGGAGCAGGCGTTGTTCAACGGCGCGCTGACCGGCCTGTCGCGCGATGGCGAGCACTATTTTTATTCCAATCCGCTGGACAGCGATGGGCGCCACAGCCGATGGGCCTGGCACCCATGCCCTTGCTGCACGATGAATACGTCGCGTCTCATCGCTTCGGTCGGAGGCTATTTCGTCTCGGCCAGCGAAGACGCAATCGCCTTCCATCTCTACGGCGGCATTTCGACGAACGTCCGGCTCGCAACCGGAAATGTGTTCCTGCGGGAAACCAGCGCCTATCCATGGTCTGGCTCGATCAGGATCGAGGTCAGCCCGGACGCGCCAGCCGAGTTCGCCGTCAAGCTCCGCATTCCCGGCTGGGCGCATGAAGCCGAAGCCTCGGTCGGGGGATATCCGGTCGACGTGACGGCACGCACCTGGAACGGCTATCTTTCGATCTCGCGGCTATGGAATCCGGGAGACACGATCGCCCTCGAGCTGCCGATGTCTCCCGAGCGCTTCTATGCTCATCCCTCGGTCAAGCAGGATATCGGCCGGGTGGCGCTCAAGCGCGGCCCCTTGGTCTATTGCGTTGAAGAGGTCGACAATCCCGGGGGCCGCGTGCAGCAGCTCAAACTGCCGCGAGATGCCAGGATCGAAACGGTGGAACGGGGCTGTCTCTTCGATGGCGTGGTCACGCTGACCGCCTCTGCGAAGCGCGTCCAAGATCAAGGCTGGGGACACGGCTTGTACAGGAATGCCCCGCCCGTCGTTTCCGACTGCAGGCTAACCGCCCTGCCATACTATCTCTGGAACAATCGGGAGAAAGGCTCGATGCAAGTGTGGTTGCTGGAAAGCTGAATTCGGCGCTGTCGCCACAGGGAGAGGCCTCTTCTCAACTCAAGAATGCCGACAAGATGAAGTCAACAGAAGTCTCCGATAGCATTTTCATTCGTCTCGGGGGTGGTCCAGCGATCCGTGCCCTGGTTGATGAGATGATAGAAACCGACCCTACATACAGCGGGGTAATGGCGCTTCACCAGTCAGGAACCGCCGACGTGAGAATCTCGCTCGCTGTCTGGCTGTCTGCCTGGCTAGGTGCACCCAAGGGCCGGTTCTATCAGCCGCGCTCCTGGCTGCAGCCTTCGATACCGATCTATGCCCCGGGGCTTGAGGCGATGCCGCGGACACACGAACCCATCGCAATCGGTCCACGGCTTGCGGCTCAACTCCACCAGCATCTCACGCAGATAGCTGACGCGATGGCGGCACGCTGATGGCCGGCTCCGGCGACAGTTTCGACATCGTTGTCGTCGGAGCCGGGCCGGTCGGTCTTTCGTTCGCCGCATCGCTTGCCCAGAGCGAACTCAAGGTGGCAGTCGTTGAACAGCAGGCCTTGGAAAGGCTGGCGAATCCG
>NZ_JBWLUZ010000062.1:0-15338 GCF_057784325.1 Mesorhizobium sp. CNPSo 4689 | reverse complement strand
CGGCGAGCCTAACCTGATCAGAGTATGCGATCAGGACCGGGATCAACCGGCAAGCTGGCGGTGCAATATGGATGCCAGGATTTGCTTCCCGGAATGGGACACAGGAGCTGTGCTCGGCGTGACCTTGCACATAGTGATAAACCG
The DNA here is from genome assembly GCF_057784325.1 of Mesorhizobium sp. CNPSo 4689. Taxonomy (NCBI): domain Bacteria; kingdom Pseudomonadati; phylum Pseudomonadota; class Alphaproteobacteria; order Hyphomicrobiales; family Phyllobacteriaceae; genus Mesorhizobium; species Mesorhizobium sp. CNPSo 4689. The sequence goes on along the minus strand of NZ_JBWLUZ010000062.1, from coordinate 15,194 downwards.
AGAATTCGCTCAGTCTGCCAAGCCTGGGCTATGGTAGTGAACTACAGCGCCGAAACGCGAGATTCGACTCCGGCTCATCCGACTTGAGGGCAGCCGAACACCGCCGTTTTGCCAAGTTAGCAGCGACGCAAACCCGGTCTATAATTCGCCAGCCGGCGAACTACCTCTCCGTTTTCCGGTTAGGCCAGCGGCCGAACTCGCCCCCCAGCCCCGGCCGCTGGGCCGCCGTCTCCGTTTGGGTCGACGCACTACTATGAAGGATTCGCCAAGCAGTTGCGCCCGGTATAGGATGCCTTTGTCGTCCGAACCCAACCGAGGCAAGCGGACGCTTGAAAGAGCAGATCACGCTTTCGCCATCTTGCTCGAAGATTCATCGGGCAACGTCATCGAGCTATTCGAGTTCAAGAAGGACTGAGCCTGACAGGTCCCATCGCCAGGCCGCAGTAACGGCACCGGAGCGCCGTCGACCAGTGCCTCGAAGCGAGCGATGGCCGCGCCTTCTCCGGCGCCAGAACGAGAGGGCCGCGCCCGTCGCGCAGCTCAACAAGACCCGTCACCGCCTTCACCAACCGCCGTCGATGGCGATGTTCTGGCCGCTGATCATGTCGGAGGCCGGCGAGACGAGAAACAACACGAGATCGGCAACGTGATGCGGCTCGATGCGTTTCTTGAGGCCTTGGTTCTCGAGAATCCAGCCGTTGTAGTGTTCGAGCCGGTCACCGAAGACGCGCGCCTCCGCCTCGGAAACGACCGCGCCCGGCGACACGGCATTGACCCTGACGCCATGCGGTCCGAGTTCGCGGGCCAGCGATTTGGTCAGGCCAAGCATCGCGCCCTTCGACGCGACATAGGGCACATAGCCATCCCAACGGCCATTGAGCGTGATAGAGCAGAAGTTGACGATCTTGCCATAGGCCTTCGCTTTCATGCCCGGCGCACAGGCGCGCGTCAGCGCAAAGGCGGCCGAGGAATTGACGCGAACCTGATCCTCATATTCGGCCAGCGAGAACTCCTCGAACGGTCGGTTGATGATAAGGGCAGCGTTGTTGATCAAGATATCGATCCCGCCTTCCCTGGCCGCCAGCGCCGCCACAGTCGCCTCGGCCTCGGCAAGCCGGTTGAGATCGCAGCCGACGAAGGAGATGTGGCCCTTGGCCTGCCGGGCGAGTACGGCGACGGTCTCCGGCCCGTCCGCGATGTCGGGGCGGTCGAGCACCAGCACGCGCGCGCCGGCCTGCGCCAGCGTCACCGCCTGGGCCCGGCCGAGTGAACCAAGGCCGCCGGTCAAGAGCACGACGCGATCGCTAAGAACCTTCATCGCCGCCACCTTTTACAGAACGCCGTGGACTTCATCGATTGAGGTGTCCTCGATGCGCTTGTCCAGCACGACCTCGCCGCGCGCCATCGCCACCACGCGGTCACAGCATTCGAAGACATGGTGCATGTTGTGGCTGATGAAGACGCCGGTGACGCCCTGTTCCTTCAGGCCGCGCACGAAGCCGATCACCTTCCTGGTCTCCTTGACCGAAAGGTGGTTGGTCGGCTCATCGAGGATCATCACCTTGGATTTGAAATGCATGGCCCGCGCGATGGCGACGCCCTGCCGCTGGCCGCCGGAGAGCTCGCCGACGAGCGCGTCGGGCGAACGCAAATGCAGGTCGACATTGGCGATGGCTCGAACACTTTCGCTGGCCATCTTCTTCTGGTCGAGGATGCCGACGCCGAGGACGGAAAACCGCGTCGGCTCGCGGCCGATGAACAAGTTCCTGGCGATCGACATGGTCGGCACCATGGAATTGTACTGGTAGATCGTCTCGATGCCGAGATCCATCGCGTCGCGCGGCGTCGCGATGCTGACCGGCCTTCCCTCGACCTGGATTTCGCCCTGGTCGGCGCGGTGGACGCCGGAGAGGATGTTGATCAAGGTGGATTTGCCGGCGCCGTTGTCGCCGACCAGGCCCAGCGCCTCGCCGCGCCTGAAGTCGAGCGTCACCCCCTTCAGCGCCTGGACGCCGGAATACCATTTGTGGAGGTTGCGGACGGAGATGATCGCGTCGGCCATCGCTCAGCCTTCCATCTTGATGGCCTTGGCGCGCTTGCGCATCCAAGCATTGGCGACGACGGCGAAAATGGTCAGGAAGCCTATGGCGAACTTGAACCAGTTGGCGTCGACATGGCTGAGGACAAGGCCGTTGTCGATGACGCGGATGAGCGTCGTGCCGATGATGCCGCCCATGACGGTGCCTATGCCACCGGCGAGCGACGCACCGCCGATGACGGCAGACGCCACTGCCTGCAGTTCCATCCCCTCCCCGATCGAAGGCAAAGGCGAGCCCAGCCGCAGCACCTGCAGCATACCTGCGAAGCCGGACAACATCGAACACAGCATGAAGCAGACGATCTTGACCCTGGCTGTCGGGATGCCCATCGAGGCGGCGGCCGGCAGGAATCCGCCGGTGGCCTTGATCCAATTGCCGAAATTGGTGCGCGACAGCATCAGCGAGGTCAGCACGGCAATGCCGGCAAACCACAGGAACGACATACGGAACATGTTGCCCGGCCCGACGAAGGAGGTGAACAACCAAGTCGGCAGGTCCGCGGGAAGCAGCGGCGGGAAGCCGCCCGAGACGACCACGGTGAGCGAGCGCGCCATGAACAGCATGCCGAGCGTTGTGATGAAGCTCGGTATGGCGAAGCGGATGGTGATGTAGCCATTGACGAAACCGACCACGGCGCAGACCAGCAGTCCGGCCAGCAAGGCAAGCGGAAACGGCGCGCCGTGCACCATCAGGATCGCCATCGTCATCGGCATCAGCGCAAACACCGATCCGACCGAGAGGTCGAACTCGCCGCTGATCATCAGGATGGTGACGCCGATGGCGACGAGGCCGGCCTCCGGCAGGATGCCGAGGATGCCGCGCAGATTGTCCTGGTTGAGGAACACACCTTGCGAGCGGATCTGGAACACGATGATCAGTAGCACCAGCAGGATCAGGCCGGCGAGTTCCGGTTTTTCGAGATAGGTCTTGAACAGGCGCTTCAAATGCACGCTCCAGGATTTCGAACTTCTCTTTATGCATCATGCATCGGCGGCGCTGAGCGCCGCCAATGCGAAGCCGCTCATTCGGACCACGCTATCAGCGCATCCCCTGGGCGGAGAGCGCCATGATCGCGTCGGCCTCCTTCGGCCGCACGATGCCCTGACCGGTGTCGATGTCGGAAGGTGCCAGGCCGATCTTCTTGTTGAGATAGGCCTCCATCACCGGCATGAAGCCCTGCATGTATGGCTGCTGGTCGACCAGCGCCTGCACATAGCCCTTCTGCATCTGCTGTAGCACCTCGGGCACCAGGTCGAAGCCGCCGAGCAGGACCTTGCCTGGTGCTACGCCGCGATCCTGCAGCACGCGCGCGACGCCGGCGCACCAGAAGCCGGTGTCGAAATAGGCGGTGGTGTCAGGATGGGCGTTGAGATAGGCGCCGACGCGGTCGGAGGTGATGGCAAGGTCGGTGCCGCTGTCGATGCGTTCCCACGACACGTCGCGGTCGGCATGCGCGGCCTTGTATTCCTCAAGGTACTGCATCACGCCGGCGCCTCGACTCTCGGACCAGTTCTGGCCGGGTGCCGAGATGCCGACCAGCACCTTGATCGGGCCATCCTTGGGGAAGCTTTCGGAAATGGCCTTGGCAAGCGAATAGCCCGCCGGCTTGAAGCCCTGTCCGACGAAGGCCTGCCGTGCATTGCCTTTGGCGCCTTCGGTATCGTCGACATTGACGGCGATCACCAGCACGCCGGCATCGCGCGCCTCCTTGATGACGTCATCGAAGGCATGATCGTCGACGATCGAGGTCAGCAACGCATCAGGCTTGGCGGCAAGGGCTGCGCGCATGTTGGCGACCTGCTGCTCAATGGAGCCCTCGGTCTGGGTGAAGACCATGTTGCAGCTTGCCTCGACCTTGGCGCAGCCGTCGTCAAAGCCCTTCTTGACGGCCTGCCAAAAGGTGTTCGAGGCCGACGAGTGGTGCGTGAAGACGATGTTGAGGCCATCGGCTCGCGCGGCCGTCTGCGCGCCGAAAAGGGCTGCGCCGAGCAGAAGTGTTGCGGTCAGTTTTCTCATCTCAATTCCTCCCTTTGGATTTCTCAAATGTCCGCCTTGTCGGAGACGCGGCGCTGGACGGTGTAGGCCTTCCCAAGATCCGGGTTGAGCGCCAGCCCCAGCCCCGGCCCTGGCGGCACGGTGATCATGCCGTTCTTCACTTCAGGCAGCGCCGTAACCAAGTCTCGGTACCAGGTGCGGTAGAAGGCACGCACGCTTTCCTGGACAAGCGCGTTGGGCGCATTGAGCGACAGATGCGTCGAGGCGGCGAGCACGACCGGACCGGTGCAGTCATGCGGCGCCACCGGCAGCCGCCAGGCTTCGGCCATGGCGGCGATTTTGCGCGCTTCCGAGAGGCCGCCGCACCAGGAAATGTCGAGCATGACGATGCCCGCCGCCCCGGTTTCGAGCAGGTCGCGGAAGGCCCAGCGGCTGCCCAGCGTCTCGGACGCCGAGATCGGCGCGGGGCTGACCGCCTCGTAGCGTTTCAGGTCGCCGAGGCTGTCCATGCGAATCGGGTCCTCGTGCCAATAGGTGGCAAAAGGTTTCAGTGCGCCGGCGATCTTCATGGCCGGCAGGAGCTGCCACATCGAATGGAACTCGACCATGATATCGATCTTGTCGCCGACGGCTTTGCGAATCTTCTCGAAGGGTTGCAGCGCGGACTTCAAGTCCGCCGCCGAGATGTCGTTGCCACGCGTCCTTTCGGCGGCGTGATCGAACGGCCAAATTTTCATGGCGGTGATGCCGTCCTCGAGCAGCTCTTGCGCCAATTCGCCGGCGCGGGTGAGGAAGCCGTTGAGGTCGTCATACTCGCGCCCGACGCCGATGCCATAGTTGGCTGTCGTCTGGCCCTTGGCGTCCTTGATGTATTCGGTGCCAGCGCAGGTGTTGTAGGTGCGGATGGAGCGGCGGCTGAAGCCGCCCAGAAGCTGCGCGATCGGCTGGCCTGTGACTTTGCCGAAAATGTCCCATAGCGCGATGTCGAACGCGGAATTGCCGCGCACCTCGGCGCCGCTGGAGCGGAAGCCGAGATAGCCGACCAGGTCGGCGGCGAGCAGATCGATCTGAAGTGGATCGCGGCCGATCACCCTCGGCGCGACGTATTCATGCAGATACTCCTCGACGGTGCGCGACAAGTAGAACGTCTCGCCGAGCCCGGTGATGCCCTCGTCGGTATGGACCTCGACCCAGAGCAGGTTGGGCCGCTCCTCGATACGAATGGTCTCTATCGCGGTGATCTTCATGTCAGGCAATTCCCGCATCGAGCAGCGCTTTGACGCTCTTGTCGAAATGCAGCGCCATGTGCTCGGCGGCGAGCCGCGGATCGCCCATGACGATCGCCTCGGCTATGTCCTCGTGCCCCTTGATCATCTTCAGTTGGTCTTCGTCGGAGGAGCGGGTCCGCCAGCCGATGACCCAGGTGCGGCGCGTGACCCCGCTGAAGGCGGTGACGATCAGCGAGAAGACCGGGTTGTGCGAAGCAGCCGCGATCGCCTCGTGAAAGGCGATGTCGTGCTCCATGACGATCTCGGGGTTCTTGAAATTCTCACGCATCAGCCTGGCGGATTGTATGATCGCGGCGGCTTCCGTATCGGTGCGACGCAAGGCGGCGAGCGCCACTGTGCGCATCTCGATCGTGCGCCTGACATCATAGACCTGATGGACGCTGATCTGCTGCGTGGTGATGCCATGCTCGATCACCATCGACATGGCACCGGTGTCGAGCTTGGCAACGGTGGCGCGGCGTCCAGCGCTCATGTCGATCAGGCGCATTGCCGAAAGCGATCGGAACGCCTCGCGCACGACGGTTCGCGAGACATTGAGGTGGCGCGTCATGGCCGCTTCGCTGGGCAGCGGATCGCCCGGCGCAAGCCCCTCCGAGCGGATGTGCTGGGTGATCGCCTGGATAGCCGTGCTCACAAGGCCGGGGCTAGGCTCGCCCGCTGTCTCCGTCGGATCCTGCATGTCGCTCCCTAAGAACTTGTATGACATGTTGCTATCAAATTGTTCATAATTCAGAGGAAAGATATATGTCAAGAAAGTTTTGGATGGCCTAGCCTGGAGGAACCGCATGGACGATATGAACGCCGGCCTGGTCTTCGATGCGCGCGACGTCGTCGGCGAGAGCCTGATCTGGGACGATCGCCGCAACCGGCTGGTCTGGATCGACATTATCGGCCGCAGGATCCATAGGCTGGATCCGCTGACCTTGGCTCACGAATCCTGGGAGACGCCCGATCTGGTCTCCTCGATCGGCCTGCGCGCCGACGGTGGTGCCATTGTCGGCCTCAGGAACGAGATTGCCTTGTGGGACTTCGGCGGGCCGTTCCGAACGATCACGACGATCGAGCCGGATAGGCCCGGCATTCGGCTGAATGAGGGCGTCGTCGCGCCCGATGGCTCGTTCTGGGTCGGCACGATGGCCAACAACATCGGACCGGATGACGCGCCCGTCGCCATCACGCAGGAAGCCGGGCAGCTGTTTCGAGTTGGCCCCGGTGGCGACGTTACGAGCTTATCCGAAGACCACTTTGGCATCACCAACACCATGGTCTGGACGCAGGACGGGCGCTTCATCACCGCGGACACGACGAAAAACGCGATCTACAGCTATGCGTGGAGGGGCGGCTCTTCTCAGCTCGATGACCGACGGCTGCTTTTCGGCGGCTTCCAGCGGGGCCTACCTGACGGCTCCTGCATGGATGCAGAAGGCTACATCTGGAACTGCCGCGTCATGGGCGGCGGCTGCCTTGCCCGCATCGCGCCCGACGGCCGGTTGGACCGGATCGTCGAACTGCCCTGCTCCTGGCCGACGAGCTGCACCTTCGGCGGTGCCGATCTCGACACGCTGTTCGTCACCTCCGCGCGCTTTACGATGACTGCGGAGCACCTTGAGACGCACCCGCACGAAGGCGGACTCTTTGCGCTACGACCTGGGGGACTAGGCGCATGGAGCAACCGCTTCGGTTAGGCTTCCGCGATGCAGCCGCGGGGGCATGCGGTGGAAACACTTCGAGCGGACATGCTCTGGCAACAATTTGGCCGCAAGACGCAACAGAGCATCAACCGCGCCGCGCCGCCTCGATCGCGGCGACATCGATTTTCTTCATGGTCATTATGGCGTCAAACGCGCGCTTTGCTTCGTCGCCGCCTGCCGCCAAGGCGTCAGTCAGTACGCGCGGAGCGATTTGCCAGGAAATCCCCACGTGTCTTTGCACCAGCCGCACTCGCTCTCCTGGCCGCCGTTGCCGACGATTGCATTCCAGTAGCGGTCGGTCTCGTTTGCCCGCACGGCCGGCGAAATGCGACACGAAGCCGGCGCAACCCTGATGTCGCCCTTGACTTGCTCATATTAATCAGAATAAATCATACATAATGCCGTGAAAAAAGCGGTATATCTGGGAGGACCAATGAAAATCACGGCCATCAAGGCGCTGGTCTGCAATGCCGAAATGCGCAACTGGGTTTTCGTTCGGGTCGAAACCGACGAACCTGGTCTGTTTGGCTGGGGTGAGGCGACGCTGGAATGGAAGACGCGCGCCGTCGTTGGCGCGCTGCAGGACCTTGAGGCACTGCTCGTCGGGCAAGATCCGCGCAATGTAGAACAGTGCTACCAGATCCTGACGCGCCACGGCTTCTGGCGTCTTGGCGTCGAGGGAATGTCAGCCGTCAGCGGCATCGAGATCGCGCTCTGGGATATACTGGGCAAATCGCTGGGCGTCCCAGTCTGGCGCCTTCTGGGCGGCCAGGTCCGCGACTACCTGCGCACCTACACGCATCTTGGCCTCGGCGACATGAAGGCGGTTTATGAGAGCGGGTCTGCCGACACGATCGTCGAACGCGGACGCATCGTCACGCAGGCTGGCTACGACGCGGTCAAGGTCGTCTGCATTCCCTACACCCACTACGTCTCGCCCGCAAAGGCGGTGGATTCGGTTGCCAACATGGTCGGATCGCTGCGCGAAGCCGTCGGTCCCGATATCGACATCATGGTCGATTTTCACGGACGCCCGGCCTCCGTCAACGCGGCGATGGACTATCTCAAGGCGATCGAGCCGGCCCGCATCATGTTCGCCGAAGAACCGGTGCCGCCCGAAGATGTCGCCGGCCTGGCGCATATCACCGCGCGATCGACGGTGCCGATCGCGTCCGGCGAGCGGCTAATCGGGCGCCGCGAATTCACCCACTCGATCGCGGCGCGCGCCTTCAACATTGCCCAGCCCGATATCTGCCACACCGGCGGCCTGCTCGAGACCAAGAAGATCGCGGCCCTGGCGGAAACGGCGGGCATCGGCCTTGCGCCGCACAACCCGCTCGGCCCGATCGCCGGCGTCGCCGCGCTTCACTTCGGCATATCGACGCCGAACGTCATCATCCAGGAGGAGATGTCCGGCGCGGTCGCCTGGTACGACGACGTCGTGACCTGGCCGATCCAGCGCAAACCGGGCCGCTGGGACGTGCCCGAACTGCCGGGACTTGGCGTCACCGTCAACGAGGATGTCATAGCGCGCCACCCCTTCAAGCAGGAAGTGCTCCACGCCCGCAATGCCGTCATGCCCGATGGCTCCGTGGTCGATTGGTGAGCGCCATGACAGGCAGGCTTCAGGGAAAGATCGCAATCGTCACCGGCGCCGGCCAGGGCATCGGCGCCGCCACCGCCCGGGCATTTGCAGCGCATGGCGCAAAGACCGTGCTTGCCGAACTGAATGCTGCAACCGGCAAGGCAATTGCCGACGAACTGCGCGCCCAAGGCGCCGATGCGCTTTTTGTCGAGACTGATGTCACCGACACAGCGGCGGTCGCCGACATGGTGGCGAAGACGATCGCGGCCTATGGCGGCGTTGACGTTCTCGTCAACAATGCCGGCGCCAACGTCTTCCACGAGCCGTTGCTGATGCCCGACGAGGAATGGGACCGCTGTCTCAAGCTCGACCTCCAGGCCGCGTGGTTCTGCGCCAGGGCGGTTCTGCCGACGATGCTGGCGAACGGCTCTGGGTCGATCGTCAACGTAGCGAGCTGCCACGCTTTCAAGATCATTCCTCACACATTCCCCTATCCGGTCGCCAAGCATGCTCTTGTCGGCCTGACCCGCTCGCTCGCCATCGAATATGCGGCGCGCGGCATCCGCGTAAACGCGATCGCTCCCGGTTATGTCGAGACGCCGATCGCGGAAGCCTACTGGAACACGTTTCCAGACCCCGCCGAGGAGAAGCGGCGGGCCTACGACCTTCATCCGCCCAAGCGCATTGGCCGGCCGGACGAAGTTGCAATGACGGCGGTTTTCCTCGCTTCCGACGAAGCGCCGTTCATCAATGCCGAGACGATCACCATCGATGGTGGACGCTCGGTTCTCTACCACGACTGACAACCACCAGCTCAGGGAGGACCACCATGAAAACCACGACAAAGGCTTTGGCGACATTTGCGGTACTGGCTGCCGGATTGATGGCTGGCGCGGCAAGCGCCGACGACATCAAGATCGGCTACATTAACAAGATGGGCGACCATCCATGGTTCGTCGCCGAAGTCGGCGGCGCCAAGAAAGCGGCTGAGGCGGCCGGCGCCACCTTCGTGTCGCAGGACGTGCAGTTCGACGCCAATCTGACGATCACCACCTTCGATACGATGGTCGGCGACGGCGTCAAGGGCATCGCGATCGTCGTTCCCGACAAGGCGCTGGGACCGGTCATCGCGGAGAAGGCCAAGGCCGCGAAAATCCCCCTGGTGGCGGTCGACGACGACATCTACTATCAGGACGGCACCCAGGTCCCCTATGTTGGCATGAATGCGTACAACATCGGTGCGCGGGTGGGCGAAGAGCTGGCCAAGCTCTACAAGGCCGACGGTTGGGCGGGCAAAGAAGTGCGCATCGCCTCGATCGAGGACCGCAAGGCGGATACCTGCATGCAGCGCAACAAGGGCGCCGAAGAAGCGTTTCTGAAGGCGGTGCCCGACTTCAAGGCTGGCAACATCGTTCGCGTCCCCTACGACAACACGATGGTCAACGCCATCGACGTGATGACCACCACGTTGACCGCCAATCCCAGCGTGACGAACTGGATATTCTATTCATGCAACGATGACGGCGTGCTGGGTGGCGCGCGGGCGCTGGAGAACGCTGGCTATACGGCGGACCAGGGCATGGGGATCGGCATTGACGGCAGCCGCGCCTGCGATGCCTTCGGATCGGGCAAGCCCTCGGCATTCCGTGGTACGATGTGGCTCAATTCGGAAAATCACGGCGCGCTGGCGGTGAAGATCCTACTGGCCTCGATCAAGGATGGAACGAAGCTGCCGGTTCAGTCCTTCACCGACCCGGAATACATCACCGCCGACAACTTTGCCTCGGACTACAAGGCCAAGCTCTGCAAGTGAACCGGACATGCGTCATGCGCCCCAAAGGCGCATGACCCTCTTCAGTGCACGGATCGATCCCAGGGAGTGAGCTTTGACGCAACCGGAATTCTTCTCGCTCGACAAGATATCGAAGCGCTTCGGCGTCGTGCAGGCGCTCGAGAGCGTCTCGATTGCTTTCCGGCCAGGCGAGGTGCTCGCTCTGGTCGGCGAGAACGGCGCCGGCAAATCGACCATGATGCGCATTCTTGAGGGCGTATTCGGGCCCGACAGCGGCACCGTGCGGCACGGTTCCACGCCGATCGTTTTCGGCGAACCGCGCGACAGCCACCGGGTGGGCATTCGCGTCATCCATCAGGAGCCGGAGATCGTTCCCAACCTGACAGTGGCCGAGAACATTTTCGTCGGCGAACTGCCGCGGCTCGCAGGCGTCCTGCTCGACTGGCGCAAGCTCGAGGAGCAGACCGACCGGGTGCTTGCGACCTTCGGCATGCAGCAGGACATGCGACCGCGGCAACTGTGCAGCACGCTCGGTCCGGCGCAACGCCAGATGATCGAGATCATGCGCGCCATCCGTGCCGGCGGCCGGCTGATCGCGTTCGACGAACCGACCTCGTCACTGACCGACGACGAAGCGCGCCGCCTGTTTTCCGTCATCCGCCGGCTGCGCGAGGAGGGCACGTCGGTCATCTACATCTCGCACCGGCTGAACGAGATCATCGACCTTGCCGACCGCATCGTCGTTTTGCGCGACGGCAAGCTGGTCGACGATTCGCCGGCGGCCGGCGCCAGCGAACAGACCATCGCCAAGCTGATGGTCGGCCGCGACATTGCCGACTTGTTCACCCGCGAGACGTGGCGGTCGGGAGAGCCGTTGCTGGACGTGGCGGGCTTGACCACTGACCGCGTCAGCGATGTCAGTCTCAGGGTTCGTCGCGGCGAAGTGCTCGGCATTGCTGGCCTCATGGGCGCGGGCCGGTCCGAACTGGCAAAGGCGATTGTCGGCTATGATCGGCGCCTCGCTGGAAGCATAGCCATGAACGGCGTGTCCGTTCTCCCCAACAGCCCGCATGCGGCGATCGTGGCAGGCATTGGTTTTGCCCCGGAGGACCGCAAACACGAGGCGCTGCTTTTGTTCCGAAGCATTCTCGACAACGCCGCGCTTTGCGTGCCCGACAAGACGTCGACCTTCGGCTTCTTCAACCGGCGCAAGGCGCTGGAGATTGTCTCGCCGCTGGCAGCCAAGATGTCGATCAAGGCACCCAACCTCGACGAACAGGTTTCGAAACTGTCGGGTGGCAACCAGCAGAAGGTCGTTCTGGCGCGCTGGCTTGCCCGGCAACCGATGCTGCTCATCCTCGACGAACCCACCCGCGGCATCGACATCGGCGCCAAGGCGGAAATCTATCGGCTGATCGATGAACTCGCGGCAAGCGGCATCGGCATCATCCTTATCTCTTCGGAAATGCCGGAACTGATCGGCCTCGCCGACAGGGTTCTGGTCATGGCAGGAGGCCGGATCACGGCCGAACTTTCCCGCCCCGACATCGACGAAGCGACGATTCTCAAGCACGCTATGCCGCAATCCGTACCATCGCTCGGAGAACACATCCAATGAACAGCCTCCAGCTTCGCGCATCGAAAGTGCAAACAGACGCGAGGGGCGCTTCCTCGCGCGTTGTGGAGCGTGTTGGCGTTCACAACATCAGCCTTCTGGTTGCGCTCGCCATTCTCGTTCTTATCTTCGGTTCGCTGCGCGGCGATGTGTTCTTCTCCAGCCGAAACCTGCTCAACATCGGCCTCGGCATCACCATCCTCGGCGTGCTGGCGATGAGCCAGACCGTGGTCATTGTCGCCGGCGGTCTTGATATCGCCGTCGGTGCAATCGTGGGTCTGACCACCGTGTCGACGGCTATGGCCATCCAGTCGACCGGGTCGCCCGCGGCGGGCATCCTTGCCGGCTTGGTGCTTGGCGGGCTTGCCGGCCTCGTCAACGGCATCATCATCACCTACGGGCGGGTCAACGCTGTAATTGCGACGCTCGGCACGATGGCGATTTTTCGCGGCATCGCCTTCATCATGTCCGATGGCCAATCGATCGCCATCTTCAGCGACACTTTCCGGTTCATAGGGATCGGACGAATCCTCGGCCTGCCGCTGCTGATCTGGATTCTTGTGCTGACGGCGATCGTTTTCCACCTCTTCCTGGCGCGCTCGATCGTCGGCCGCAACATCTATGCGCTGGGCGGCAATCCCGTTGTCGCCCGCTTCTCCGGCATCAACATCAACCGCTACCGCGTCGGTATCTACATCATGAGTGGCGTTGCCGCCGGATTGGCAGGGATTCTGCTGGCTGCCCGCACCGGTTCGGGTCAGCCCGTGTCGGGATCCCAGGGCCTGGAACTCGAGGCTATCACGGCTGCCGTGCTGGGTGGCTGTGCCTTGCAGGGCGGCAAGGGAACGATTGTCGGCGCACTGCTCGGCGTCGCCATCATTGGCGTGCTCAACAACGGAATGATACTGACGTCCGTGCCAACATTCTATCAATTGCTTGCCAAGGGCTCGCTCCTGATACTGGCTGTCGTAATTGCCGAGTATCACTTGAACAGGACATGACGATGGACGCGGCCGCCGCTTCGATTGATCAAGGCAAGCAGGAGCTTTCTGCTGGGGACAGCGGCACGTCGTCGCTCAAGGATCGCATCGCCCGCGATCTCGGACAGCGTATCCTTGCAGGCACATATGCACAGAACGAGGTCCTGCCGACGGAAGCCGAACTGTGCGTCATCTACGGCGCCAGCCGCACCGCGCTTCGCGATGCGCTGCTGACACTCTCGGCCAAAGGGCTGATCGAGGCGCGCAAGCGGGCAGGGACCCGTGTGCGTGTGTCGAGCGAATGGAACAGGCTGGATGCGCAGGTTCTCGAATGGATGCGCGATATCGAGCCTGATCTCGATTTCGTCCGCGGCTTGATCGAGGCGCGGCTGGTCATCGAGCCGGCTGCCGCCCAGCTTGCGGCGAAGATGGCGACCTCGGGCGATCTCGCGGTGATCGAAGCGGCCTATGAGGCCATGCGCATCGCGCCGGAGGACGATCTGGCCGCCTGTCTCGACGCCGACGTCCGCTTTCATACGGCCATCCTTCGCGCCAGCCGCAACCCGGTCTTCGCCAATCTCGGCAACATGCTTGCGGCAGCACTCAATTTCTCCTTCCGATTGACCACATCGGCCACCGCCAACTATCAGCAGACACTCAGCGCCCATGGCGACGTGCTGGAGGCAATTCGCATGCGCAGGGTCGACGAGGCCCACGACCAGATGAAAGCGCTGATCGGCATCGCGTCGAATGACCTTCTAGCTGTAGCCCGCAAGGGCCGCCATCAACAGCCGGCCCCCGCTGCCCCAGTCGATAACATCTGAGTTTGATGATCGAGACCATTGAAATTCGAAATGGGGATTTGTCCGCCGAAATCGTCCCGTCGCTCGGTGCAGGCCTGGCGCGGTTCGACTACGGGCGCGTGCCGCTGTTCAGGCCATGGCCGGACGGCGGCAGCAAAAACCCGTTCGATCTTGCCTGCAACCTGCTTGTGCCCTGGTCAAATCGCATCTCGGGCGGCGGCTTCATCTTCAATGCCACATTCCACGAACTGCTCCCCAATGTCGCGGGCGAGCCTTTTCCCATTCACGGCAATGGATTTTCGAGCGAATGGAACGTCGACAGCCTGGCGCCGGACCAAGCGCGTCTGTCGCTCGTCAGCAACGGACCTGGCCCCTACCGGTATCGCGCCGAGGTGGGCTACGCGCTGACCGGACAGGCGCTCGAACTGAACCTTCTGATCGCCAATCGAGCGCCGGTCAGCTTGCCGTTCGGGCTAGGCATCCATCCGTGGTTCCCGAGAACGGCGCTGACCACGCTTCATGCCCCGGCGTTACAGGTTTGCCTGGAACTGCCCAACCATCTCCCCGACAGGTTCGAGGATGTCAGAACCCGTCCCGATTGGGATTTCCGCACGCCGACCGCCTTGCCAGGCGGATGGATAAACAATGCCTTTGCCGGCTGGGACGGTGCCGCTTCCATATGTTGGCCAGAGCGCAATTGCGGCCTCAGGATCGAAGCGTCCCCGCCCTTGAATTTCTACCTGGTCTATTCGCCATCGGCAGCAAGCGACTTCTTCTGTTTCGAGCCGGTGAGCCATGTCGTGGACGCCCACAACTGTGGTTCGATCGACATCTGGAACGGATTGTCGGTGCTTAGCCCTGGCGAGAGCTTGGTGGCCGGTTGCAGGTTCGCTGTCATGTAGAGCGACCACTCACCCACAGAACCAAAAACTAGGCGCCTCGGAAGGCTCGGTCGCGATCTGCAGGCACGACCGGACCCAACGGACCATCGCACACTATGCCCGCTCGCGTGCGAACCTGACGTGATCCACGCTGAAGCAATTTCCAACTCCGGCGCAACCACGACCTTTAGCTTCGGCGGCGGCGATGTCTTCTGTGGATGGCTCCCGTATTGCAAGAGGTAATTCGTTGTTCTGGCGCATTGGTCGGGTGCAGTCTTCTGTCCGGCCTGTTCATGCAGCCGTTCGAAGCTGCTAGCCCTGATGGGGTCGGCGAACAAGGTCCCAATCTGCTTTGCAGGCTATGATGCCTCCGACATCGCATGGGTTATCCCTGTTCCCGGCCTGACCGGTCTCGCCATCACATCGCGTCGCTCTTACAACCTCATAGAGCCGATTGATCGGCT
>NZ_JBWLUZ010000061.1:0-15433 GCF_057784325.1 Mesorhizobium sp. CNPSo 4689 | reverse complement strand
CGCGAGCATCTGGCCTCGGTGCGCCAGGTCACCGACATGTCTGGCGCCATCGTCGAACAGACTACCTACGCCACCTATGGCGAGAGCCTCAACACCGGCTTCCAGACACAAAAGGGCTACATCGGCGAGCGCTTCGATCCCGAGACCGGACTGCTCTACCTCAATGCCAGATACATGGACCCGGTGCTGGGACGGTTCATCTCACCGGATGACTGGGATCCGACGCTGCCGGGTGTGGGCACCAACCGGTATGCATATGCTCGAAACGATCCGGTAAACAAGAGCGACCCCAATGGACATATGTTCGGTGACTGGTTCTCGAAATCTGAAGATCGAGATGCGACAAACTCTTCAAACGCCGATCATGCAGATGCTGAGGCAAAAAAGGCGAGAGAGGAAGGTGATCCTTACAATCTAGCACCAGATTGGGACGAGTTTTCACGCCAGAGCCGCGAACGTGTTGGCAAGACGACTCCCGAACTGATGGCAATGGACGCCATGTCAGTGCTTGAAAGCGTTGGCTGGGTATCCAGCGCACGAACAATTGCTGCTGCCCCGAGCTTAGTCGCTCCCAAAGCAGTGGAAAGCGTTTGGTCTCTTGGTCCGGCGCCCCGGGGAAAAGCTATTGAGAAGGCGCTTGGGCAAAATTTGCCTGATAGTTACCCGGTCGTCGACAAAATTGCGGGCGGCACTGTCACTAGCATTAAGAGTGTAGACCTCAACGCGAAGACATACCAGAATGCTAATACTCTAGGTCAATTACTGAAAGGATATGTGGACAAGGTCAAAGCGTTCAATGGTGCGACCTACGCTGGCCGGACAATCAACTCGGCACAAATATCTGACCGGGCATTGCAGGTTGCTGTGCCCAATAGCGGTAGTGCGGCGCAGCAGGCAGCTATTAGCGAAGCTATGCGATACGGAGCGTCGCGAGGTGTTAGTGTGAGTGTCTCTACATTTCCATGACAATGTCGGAGGAAAACGGCTTGAAATCTGCAACGGCCTACGAACGGAATGAGACGCTCTTTATCTTTAGTCAGTCGAAGACAACTATGGGATTGTGGATTGAGGAACGACCAACCCTAGTTGTTCAAAAGAATGACGTGGATGAGATAAGGACGGCTGTTTTGAACTGTCTTCATCTATCTAAAGATGGCGTGCCTCATCCTCGACAGGAGGATTGGCCTAAGTTGAACAAAGAGTTCGCCGAATCCCTTGGCGTGAAATCATTCAGCACCTTCGCCAAGACGGCCAAATGCGTTAACATCACTCAAGATGGTGGCATCATAAGGCTTGTTCCTACACAAAACGGCGGAACTAAATTTGGATTTACGCCACTAGAAGATAAAACTCGGATATTGCGCGAGACCGACGACGGCCTAGGTGCGGCAGTAATATTCGCGTTTGATGATTCTAAATGAAGCGTTCTTTCACTTGAACCTTCCTCCATGTTCGCCCCACCATCGTTATGTATAGATTGACTGCATAGCTCACCTTGCCCGCATCATTGTTCTCGAATTACGGTGACAGTGCACTTTTTGCCATGTCCTCCCGACTGTTATTGTGTGTGGATTGACCACATGGCTCGCCTCTGCCGTATCGTCGTTCCTGGCCTGCCGCACCACGTGACGCAATGCGGTAACGGGCGCGCCAGAGTGTTTTTCACGCCCAGAAGACTATTCCCTCTGGTCGAGCATTGCCGCGTCGCCGATGTCGGCATCTGGGCGTGGTGCCTATGCCGAACCATGTACACCTGATCCTGAGGCCAGCCGACCCGGATGGCCCGCGGCGCGCGCGCCAAAGTGCGCTGGATCTGATCGGCCAAGCGTCTTTACCAGGCAGGGCGACGCCGATCGCAACCGTGCCTTCTCGGCTTCCAACCGGTAGAGCCACGCCTGCCACCATCCCTGTGGATAGACCCGAAATAGCCCCATCAATCCAAGCGTCGCACCCCAAGAAGCCCTAGACTGAGCCCCCAGGGGAATCGGGTGGGATGTCGATAAAGCGGTATAGTCGCGTCGTGTTGTGCATGCTGCTGGCGACGGCGGGATGCACCTCCCCGTCCGGCAAGGATTTTTTCACCGAAACCGTCGAGAGCCTGCACGCGAAAAACTCGCCCTTGCGGGCCGGCTATGGCGGCTCCCAGACGCTCACTTCGGCGGCCGGCGAGGCGCAGCGCTTTTCCGGCGCGCAATATCAGGGGTCGGGTCAGTTTGTCTCGTCCGCCGCCCCGGTCACCCAGGTGACCGCCAATGGCGCCGGCCAGTTCGAACTCAATCTGGTCAACGCACCGGTTGCCGAGGCGGCCAAGGCGGTGCTTGGCGATGCGCTGCATCTCAACTACATCGTCGACCCACGCGTGCAGGGCACGGTGACGCTGCAGACCTCGCAGCCGGTGTCGCAGGATGCGCTGGTCGACATCCTGGAATCGGTGCTTGCGGTCAATGCCGCCGGCATCACCAAGCGCGGTGGCACCTACCAGGTCGTGCCGCTCTCCGAGATCATGGCCAGCACGCCGCCGGTCGGTGTGCCGTCGGTCTCGCCATCCGGGCCTGGCGTCAAGGTGCAGGTGCTGCAGCTGCAGTACATCGCGGCCGACGAAATGAAGACTATTCTGGAGCCGATCACCCGCCAGGGCTCGGTGCTCAGGGTCGATCCCACCCGCAACCTGATCACCGTCGCCGGCAACAGCAGCGACCTCGATGCCATCCGCGAAGCGGTTTCGGTGTCGACGTCGACTGGATGCGCGGCATGTCGGTGGCACTTCACCCGTTGAAGACCTCCAAGCCGGAGGCGGTCGCCACGGAACTCGATGCGATCTTCGGCACCAAGGAGGGGCCGGGTGCCAAGCTTATCCAGTTCATCCCCAACGACCGGCTGAATTCGGTGCTGGTCATCACCTCACGCCCAACCTATCTCGCCCGCGCAGCGAGCTGGATCAGTAAGCTCGACAAGCTGGCTGAGACCAATGAAGACCAGCTCTTCGTCTACCAGATCCAGAACCGCCCGGCCAAGGAACTGGCGCAGGTGCTGAGCTCGGTTCTCGGCACCTCGGTCAAGGCCGAGGGCGAAGCGGCCGGCGCGAGTGTATCGCCCGACATGACGCCGATCGCCCTGCAGTCGGACGGCGTCACGCCGGCGCCGCTGACTGGCCCGTCGCCTTCGCTGCCCACGCAGGATGGCGAATCGCCCACCCATGCCAAAGTCGTCGCCGACGTCGAGAACAACGCGCTGCTGATCCAGACGACGGGGCGCGACTATCAGCGCATCCAGCAGATCCTGACCAAGCTCGACGTGCTGCCGACGCAGGTCATGCTGGAGGCGGTGATCGCCGAGGTGACGCTGAACGACGAGCTGAAGTTCGGCCTGCGCTGGTATTTCGAAAACAATGGCATGGAGATTTCGCTCTCCGACGTGGCAAGCGGATTTACGGGCGCTGCGTTCCCCGGATTCGCCTGGAGTTATGCGACCGACAACATCCAGGTGACGCTGAATGCGCTGTCCAGCATCACCGATGTCAATGTCATCTCTGCGCCGACGATCATGGCGCTCAACAATCAGAAGGCCATCCTCCAGGTCGGCGACCAGGTGCCTGTTATCACCCAGCAAGCGGTGGGAACGGGGACCGTCGGTGCGCCGATCGTCAATTCGGTCGAAATGAAGGACACCGGCGTCATTCTCACAGTCACGCCGCGCATCAACAATGCCGGCCGGGTAATGCTCGACATCCAGCAGGAGGTCAGCAATGTGAAGAAGACGACCACCTCCGGCATCGATTCACCCACCATCCAGCAACGCAAGATCCAGACTCGCGTGCTGGTGAACGATGGCGAGAGCCTGGCGCTCGGCGGTCTCATTCAGGAAAACAATAGCGTCGATCGCGGTCAGGTGCCGATCCTCGGCGACATCCCGATCATCGGCAATGCGTTCAAGAACAAGACTGACAGCGTTGGACGGACGGAGCTGATCATCTTCATCCGCCCGCGGGTCGTGCGCGACATCACCGAAGCTCGCGAGGTCACCGAGGAATTCCGCGGCAAGATCAGATTGCAGACGCCGCTCCAGAAACGACGCGGCGGCACCAAGCTGCAGCAGGATCTGAAGAGGCTGGCGTATTGACCATGGCCGCTCACCCCTCTCTGATGCTGGCCGCGACGGTTGCGTTGCTTGCGATCCTGTCGGGTATTTCGATCGCCGATTTCCAGAGGCAGATCATCCCGGACCCGCTCAATCTGGCCCTGGCCGGCGTCGGACTTGCCTACCAGATGGCAACCCAGGCGGACGGCCTTCCGCAGCAAATCCTGTTCGCCGCCATGACGTTTGCCGCTGTCTGGCTCGTCAGGCGCTGCCATTTCGTCATGACCGGCCGCATCGGCCTCGGCCTCGGCGACGTCAAGATGCTGGCCGCCGCCGCATGCTGGGTCAGTCCGCTGCTGCTGCCGGTCCTGCTGTTCATTGCCAGCGCCAGCGCCCTGCTGTTCGTCGGCGGGCGCGTGGTGGCGACCGGGCCGGCAGCCGCGCAGGCGCGCATTCCCTTTGGTCCGTTCATCGCGCTGGGTCTGTGCTGCACCTGGGCGCTGGAGCAATTTGCGGGTTCGAATATAGGGCTGCTTTGATGACCAATCTCCGCTTCATTCAACCGGTTGGAAAGCCGCTTGAAAACCTTGGGCGCGACGACCGCGAGAGTGGCTTTACGCTGGTCGAGCTTTTGGTCGTGCTTGCCATCATCGCGCTGATCGCCACGCTCGCCGCTCCACAAGTTCTGCGATATCTCGGCTCGGCCCGCACCAACGCGGCCAAGGCGCAAATCCGCAACATCGAAAGCGCGCTCGAACTCTATTACGTTGACAATGCGAAATACCCCACCGGCGAAGAGGGCCTCTCCGCTCTGGTCGAGCCCCCTGCCGGCGAAGCGCGCTGGAACGGACCTTATCTCAAGGGCACAACCGGCCTGAAGGATCCGTGGGGAAAACCCTACTCCTACGAAGTGAAGGCCGATGCGAGCGGCGTGGTCATCCGCACCCTGGGGCGCGACGGCAAGCCGGACGGAGCCGGCGAGGACCAGGACATCAGCAACTAACCGGAGTTGACCCATCCGGAAGAGGTGGGACCATCAGTTCGCGCGTTGCGCCGGAACATCCGCCAGGTCGAGGCGGGCAAAACCCTTGGATGAATAGGCCGCGCCATCCCTCACCACCGAGAGCGTGAAGCGCACTGCGGCGGGCAGACGCCGCGGCGCGTTCCAGTTCGCGGACCACGACAAGCGCCGCGCCGAGCTATCGAGATATTCGAACTTTATTGCACTCATGCCGGCGATCAGCGGCACCGGTTTGCCCGCGCTCGATGGGTCGGCTTCACCGCCGCGGCGTATTTTTTGGACAATCGTCAAGGCGTCGCCTCCTATCGAGACCGCGATTTCCCGCAAGGCGGAGGAATTGAAACCGATCGCCTGAATGGCGTTGAATTCGATGCGTGCGCTGTCGCCGGTGAGATAGACCACCCTTTCCGGCGACGACTGCGACAGCGGCAGCGGCTCGGCGCTGCTGATCGCCGTTTCAAGCAACCGCGATGCGGCGTCGACCTCCATCTGCATCTCGGTCGCCTTCTGGATGCGCATCATCGTGCGGGACTGGCCGAGGAACACGATCATCAGCGAAGAAATCACGCCGACCATGGCGAGCCCGACCAGCACGTCGATGAGGACAAAACCCTCGACCGATGCCGGTGACTTGGCAGAGCCGCTCATTTGGGGCCGGCATCCTTCACCGGTACGAAGGTCAGGAACGGCCCGCCGGGCGTCGCCCCGCTGGTTTTCGCGATGACGATGGCTGCAAGTTTCGCCTTCGACACCTCGATCGTGCGGGCCTTCAGCCGCCAGCCGGACTGGGTCAGCTCGCCCGCGGCATTCGTCCCGGCATTGGCTTCGAAATCCGCCAGCACCGCGCGCATCGTCCTGGCGGCTTCGACCTCAGCCCTGGCCGCCGCAATGCTGCGGCTGGCCACCACGATCGACTGGCTGGCGATGCCGAGCACAAGCGCCAGGATCGTCATTGCGACGACCATTTCGAGAATCGAAAAGCCGTCTTCATCGGAAGCGGGCGCCGCCTTGGGGATCATGGCAAATTGCGCCGCGTCGCAAGGCCGGTCAGCCAATTGACCTCGATTCGCGCCGCCTGGCCTTTCCCGTTGAGGTCGATGTCCATGCCCGAGGCACTGCCGTCCGGAAGGAAGGTCAAGGTGGCCTGCCGTCCAGCAAGAACGGTTTCCTGGCCCGTGGTCACGGTCATCTTGAACTCGTCGGGCACGGTGAGCACGGTGCGCTCATCGAAACGAATCGCACCAGCGCGCGGATCGAAGACGATCCGTTTCGGCCCGGCCGTCGCAATCGCCAAAGTGCGCGACAGGCGCAGTCGCATGGTGACCTCGCTGACCACACTCTCCAGGCTCTTTGTTCGATAGCTCTTGGCGATGCCCGGTGCCGCTATAGCCGCGACCATGGCCAGGATCGCCAGCACGACCAGCATTTCGACCAAGGTAAAGCCGGCTGTTGCATCCCTTTCGATGGTCGGCGCGATCGTCATTTCAGCGCCACATCGTTGATGCTGAGGATGGTGGTCATGACGGAAATCACCAGGCTGCCGACGAGGAAGCCGAGTGAAATCGTCAGCGCCGGCGTCAGCAGCTTCAGCACCGTGTCGATCCGGCGCGACAGTGCTGCCTGGCGCATCCGTCCGGCGCGGTCGAGCACCACGGGCAGCGCGTTGGCGTCTTCGCCGAGCGAGATCAGCGACGTGGTCGCATTGTCGAAAATGCCCGACTTGAGGATTGCCGCATGAAGCCGTGCGCCATTGGCGACGTCGTCCTCGATCGAGGCAAAGCTTGCCCGCAACGAGTTCTGCCGGGAAACGTTGCCCGCCAGGCCAAGCGCCTCGGTGATCGCTACGCCATTGCCGAGCAGCAGTGAAAGCGTCTCGAGATCGCGAGCGATCACCGCATCCTTGACCAACGAGCCGAACAGCGGCAGCTTGAGCAGCCAGCGCGAAAGCATGATCTTTGCCCCGGCCGACCGCGAAACGAAGAGGTAGAACAAAAGGCCGATCGTCGCCGCCAACGGAAAGACAAACGGGTAGTCGTTGAAGACCGTTCCGAGTGCCGACAGCATGGTCATGGTGAAGGGTTTTGCCGCCGAAGAGCCTTCGAAGATGGGCTCGAGCGCTGGCACCAGCACGGTCGCCAGAATGATCAGCGCGCCGCTCATCACCACCAGCAGAAAGGCCGGATAGGTCAGCGCCTCGACGATGGCGGTGCGGCGTTTTGCGGTCGTTTCGAACGTCTCGGCCAGGCGCTGGCAGATGAAGGCCATCTTGCCGCTGCGCTCGCCGCTGACGAGCAAGGCGGTGATGTCGGAGGTGATTCCCGGCAGGCTCGCGAACGCCTCAGCGATCGGGCGGCCGCCGGTGGTGAGATCGAGCACCGCCTGCAGCTGCTGCCGCCGCGCCTGGCTGGCCTCGCCCGAAATCACCGCGCTCAAGGCACGGTCGATGGTGAAGCCTGCGTTCAGGAGAACCGAAAGCTCGGAAAAAAGACGGCTGAGATCGACCCGCCGCGTAAAGGTCAGCCCACCGCGCCCCGGCAGCCGAAGCTGCTGCTTTTCTCCTTCCACAAGCGCCAGATGGTATGAGCGGCGCCCTTGCTGCGCCAGTCTGCGGGCAGCGTCCTGCTTGTTCGGCGCATCGAGGACGCCGGTTTCCCGGCTTCCGTCGGCAAGATAGGCGCGATAGGCGAAGGCCGGCATCAGCCACCCCCGTTGAGGTCGATGACGCGCCGGACTTCGTCCATCGTCGTCACCCGCGCCTGCGCCAACGCCGTCGCATGGGCGGCCATCGGAACGAGATCGTCTTCCGCCGCAAGCCTGCCGATCTCCATTTCGCCGGCGCCTTGGTCGATCAGCTCGGCGATACGCGGCGACACCTCGAGCATTTCGTAAGTCACCGTGCGTCCTTTGTAACCGGACCCGTTGCAGGTCCGGCAGGCCGGGTCCGTGCCGTGGCAGGCCGGGCAGACACGGCGAAGTAATCTTTGCGCGATGACACCCCGGATCGTCGCACCCAGCAGATAGCCGTCGACGCCCATATCGCGAAGCCGCGTCAGCGCTCCCGCCGCGCTGTTGGTGTGCAGCGTCGAAAACACCAGATGGCCGGTCAGCGCCGCCTGCACCGCGACCTGCGCGGTCTCGCGGTCGCGGATTTCGCCAAGCAGGATGATGTCGGGATCCTGCCGCAGGATAGAGCGCAGTGCGGCGGCAAAGTCGAGATCGATCGCCGGATTGACTTGCAATTGCGTGATCCCGGCCATGCGGTATTCGACCGGATCCTCGACGGTGAAGATCTTGACGTCCGGCCGCGAGCGTTCGGCGAGGACCGAATAGAGCGTCGTCGTCTTGCCGCTGCCGGTCGGCCCGGTGACCAGGACGATGCCGTTGGCGAACTGCGACATGCTCCTGATCTTGGCCTGCGCCTTCTCGTCGAAACCCAGCTTGTCCAGCTTCAGCTCGCCCCCGGCGCGATCGAGGATGCGCAGCACAATGGTTTCGCCATGGATGGACGGGATGACCGAGACGCGAAGGTCGACATCGCGGCCGCGCACCGCGATCCGCATGCGGCCATCCTGCGGCAGGCGCCGCTCGGCGATGTTGAGCCGCGACAGGATTTTTATGCGGGTCGAGATGCCCGACCAGCATCGCGCTCGATGCCGTGTCGACGGTGGACAGCATGCCGTCATGCCTGAAGCGGATGCGGACATGGTCCTCGAGCGGCTCGATATGGATGTCGGTGGCTCTGGCATCGACCGCCTTGTGGATGGTGTCGGCGACAAAGCGCACGATCGGCGCCTCACGGGCAAAATCCTTCAGCCGTTCGAGGTCGTCGGGGCCGAAATCCAGGATCTCAGCACCGGTGGCCTCGCGCGAAACAGCCGCCAGCGCCGATTGCTCGAGCCGCTCAATGCATTCGACGATCCTGCGCCTCGGCAGGACCCGCAGCACCGGCGTCCGTTCATAGTGGAAGGCCAGCGCATCGATGGTTGCCGACGAGAACGGATCGGCCACCGCTACAACCAGATGCCGTGCGTCCATCTCCAGCGGCAGGATCGCGTTCTCGCGCAGATAGGAGAGCGGAACGCCCGCGACGATCGCGGCATCGATTTCCTCGGGGATGTCGACGGCCGCCGATATGTTCAGAAAGCGGCTCAGGCTGGCGGCGAGTTCCACCTCGCCGATCAGGCCGAGCTCCGTCATCACCGTATCGAAGGGATGCCCCGATGTCCTCGCGGCCCCCAATGCCCGCTGCGCGGCATGGGCGGTCAGCACCTTCCCGTTTTCGAGGAAGGCGAGGAACGCCTCCATTCCCGAACCCTGGGCGGCCGCGTTCATGAGGCAAACTCCCTCAGGGCCTGTGCCGCCTCGGCCCCGAAGAGCGCGTCGCAGTTCGTGGTGAAAGATCGTGCCGGTGCAGGGTCGACGGCGTTCGTGGGGTTCCTTGCAAGACGGCGAAAGCCTGCGACGCTGTCCGGAAACATCTCGATGATGAAGCCGGATCTGCCGACGATCGCCGAGCCGTTCCGCCTCGCGGTCACCTCGACGGTGAATGCCGGAGCAATTGGCGCCACCTGAGTGGTCGCCGCCCCCGTCCCGGGTTCGACAAGGGAGGCGCGAAGCCGACCTGGAGCATGCTCGAGGCTGGTCGTCCCGCGCTTCGAATGGACCGTGAAGACGGCGTAGAGATCCTCCAGTCGCTTCGAGCCCAGCCCCGAAAATTCCTTCAGCTCCGACACCGACTCGAAGGGGGCGCCCTTGCTCTCGAGCGGCCCGACGGAGGATGTCGCAGGATCGCTCTGAGCCGCGAAAGCGCTGGCATTAACCCGGAACCGCAGCGCTGCCTTGGCAAGGTCGCCTGCGGTCCCTCGGTCGAACCCGAGGGACACAAAACCAAGCGCCAGCAGATCGGCATCGGCGGCATTGAGATCGATCAGGCCATTGTGGTCCTGTATCCGCACCTCGAAGGTGAGCTCTCCGGACTGGCAGCCCATCGGCGTCGAATTCATGGCAAGCGTTTCGACCGGGCCATTGGTCAATTCGCTGGAAACCACATTGCTCAGCCCTTCGGCAAGCAGCGACAGCCGTTCCTGCTCGAGCCCATTGCTGGCGATCAGCAGCCTTGTCTTCGCCGTCACTGCGAACGGCACGACGATGGCCGAGACGATGAGCATGAAGACCAGCACGGCGACCAGCGAGAAACCGGCGCGGCCACTTTCGTCTCCATGGTGATTTCCGGTCATTCCGCGGCGCTCGCGGCCGGAGCAGCCTGATTTGGCGGACCCGGCGGATAGAGCAAGATGCGCGTCACCTTGCCGTTCCGCTCAAGCACGGCGCCATCCTTTTCGATCACCGAGACCCTCCAGTCATCGACGGTCTCGTCCTTGCCGTACCAATGCGTCGCATCGCTCCCCGCCTGACGCAGCAGCGCCTTTGCCGCGCCGCCGTGAATGCTGATCCCCAAGAGCGAAGGCGCGGCTGCCGGCGCAACCTCCGGCAGCGATTGCGCGGGCGGCTGCGGGGCAGCGTCGGCAGCCACCTCCGCCGGCGGCGGCGCGACTGGCTCGGGCACGAATTTCCGCCGGCTCGGGCTGAACAGCGGCCGGGCGAAGGTCTCGCTGAAATCGCCGGCATTGGAAAGCTGGAGCGATCCGGAGACACCCGTCGCCACCGCGCCATCGCGCGCCTTGGCCGAAGCGATCGGCGCGAGATTGACCGGCCGGTTGTACAAAGACGCGTTGACGGCACAGAGGCCCGCGATCCCACCCGCAATCGCAAGAGCCGCGAACCGCCCGCTCATGGCTTCGCCGCTCCGGAAACGGGCGCCGGTTTCGCCTGCAGCGGGCCGTAGAACAGGATCTCGGCGAACAGCTCCGGGTCGCCCTTGCGGCCTGCGGCCGGCCCGGTATCGGTCGTGCGCAAGGTCGCCTCATGGATGAACAGCACCGGCAGCGAGGTTTCGATGGTGAGAATGGCGTTGTGGATGTTTTCCAGAGGCCCCGAAAGGTTTGCCCTGAGCCCGATATAGTCGACGCCGGCTTCGCTGAGCGCCGGCGCGTTGCCGGCCGACAGCACCGTCACCCTGTTCGTAGCTGCGATCGCATTCAGCCGTGTCTGCAGGCCGCCACGAATGACGGCTTCGCTCTCCCCGGTCAGGAATTCCGGAGTGACGGTCGCCGCCGGATTGGATGCCGCCGCATTGTCCAGGCGTTTGGCGAGCTCCGCCACGCTGCGCAGCTGGCCCAGCACCTCGCGCTTTTCCATGATCCCGGCCTTGGCCGAGGCAATGCTGTCCAGCAACCGGAACACCACCCAGCCGGCGATGCAAGCCGCCGAAACCGCCATGGCAAGCGCAATCAGCCGGCGGACCATCGGGCGCGTGTTGAGGATGGCGGAGAGCATCGTCAGAACGCTCCGATCTTGGCGGTGATGGTGAAGTGCTCGCCATCCTGGCCCGGAACCTTGACCACGGGCGCCGCGAATTCGGGCGCCGAAAACAGCGGCGATGCGTCGAGTGGCTGAATCAGTTCGGCCGCCGACGGCGAAAAGCCGGTGATCGTCAGGTCGTCGCCCTTGGCCGACAGGTCGGTCAGCCAGGCCGTATCGGGAAGCAGATGCGTCAGCTCCGCCCAGACGCGCACCAGCGAGGCGGCGGTCTTCTTCTCCTCGCGGATCTTCTCCACCTGCTCGATGCCGGTCTGGCGCCTCTGTAGCGAAGCGCGCGCCGCCTTGGCCACGATCTGGGCATCGGCAATCCGCTCATCCAGCTCAGCACTGGCCTCCCAGTAACGCCATTGCGCATGGCCATAGGTGAAAACTACGGCGGCAGCCAGCACCGAGCCTGCGGCGATCCAGGCTATCCTTCTGCGCCGGTCGCGCGCCGTCAGCGGCCAGATAGTGGCCAGGCTGAGATCGTCCGCGAGCCGGGCGCGGTTCGCATCGGCGAGAGCCAGGCTGCCGACCGTTCCGCCGGCGCGACGGATCGCTTCGAGCGCGGCGGCAAGCGTCTTGGTCTTGACGACATGGTAGGAGCAAGCCTGCTCCGGGTGCTCGGTAAAGACGACATGCACCTGCGCCGGGTCGAGCGGCGTCGAGGCCAACAGGTCGAGCTCCGCCATGGTGCGCGCCTGCCGGAGCGGCAGGCGCCGCGACGCCAGTTGTCGGGTCAGGAACAGACCGGGCTGGACCAGAATGTCGAAGCGCGGCCGCTTCCTGCGCTGTCCGCACTGTATCAGTGCCGAGATTTCATCCACGGTTGCGTCGAGTGGCAAAGGAATCGACTGGAATTCCGGCGCATCGGCCTCGCGCATACGGATGCCGTCATCGGCAATGTTGACGATCCAATCGCTGGTGGACGGTTGTTTTTGCCTGGAAAGAACCTGCGCAAAAACCCCTCGCAGCTCATCGAGCCACCAGTCGAAAAAATCCAGGAATTGCGCGTTGAGTGCCACAACCAGCCGCCCGCCACCCGGCTGATTCTCGGCCGAGGTCTTCAGATTGAGATTACAGTTGCTGGTGTGACGGGGATATCAGCGAGGGCGCTGGGGGCGGATTAGCCACAGGTTTGTTGATTGGTTGGAGCTTGCACGGTTCGGCACCAGGCACCGCGCCTAGATGCCGACATCGGCGAACCGGCAATGCTCGACTAGGAGGCTCTTGTAGAGCGCATAGTCTTCGGGCGTGAAAAACACCTTGGCGCGCTGTTACCGGCTATGTGCTGCGGCAGACCGGGGACGACCATGCGGGCAAGGCGAGCCATGCAGTCAATCCACACGTAAAAGCCGGCCGAACATGGGAAAAGTGCACTGCCACCGTAGTTCAAAAGTCCACTGTCTCCTCAATTCTATTCATCCGGTAGTTTTTCTGGTTCCAAGCGCCCCCCTTTTAAGGACCCATACGCTGTCTGCCGTGGTAGAACTATCAACCCATTCTTGCCAGTGGCGACTGAGCCACGCTGGCGAAATAGCCCCCTTACCTGGCAGTTTCGCTTCCATAGGGAATATCACAAGTATATTTCCTGCGTCATAGCCGCATTCGCGAATAAGCCCTAAGCCTGATCCTTCAAGTGCCGAGAAAAGCATGTAATACAAGATTTCTTCACGCGGAACTATTCTTCTAAATCGAAATAGCGTGCCTCGGAAGAGAGGGCCTTCGCCTTGCATTGAGTTTAATTTTACCCAATTCATTTCTATATGTCCAAATCGTGTTTGCCTGATGGGTCTCTTGGTGCTGTTTGGTTTAAGTCTTTATCAAATTCTCCTAGATTTCCTCCACGCTTGTCTGTTTTCTCATATCTTCCTTTTTTTCTGTATCAACGGACCAATAATTTCCAACTCGGTCCTTATAGACGTCCCTTTTATTCTTTTTGGACGCATCGTTGTCCTTTGTCCAACCCCGATCTTGAGCCGCATCGCGAAGCGTGCTCTTGACCGTCGCCACGCGCTCATTTGCGTTCATGAACTTTATCGACCGCTCGAAATAAGCTGTTGTGGCTCGGACCTCATCTTTTGCCTGTTGCTCGGCCTGCGTTTGCGGAACGCCACGAGTTGTCAACGCTATCGTTCGATTGGTTATTTCACGCTGTTGCTCGGGAGTAAATTCTTCCCTCCTGCTGCTAGAGGTTGCACCGAACAACATCAGTCCTAGCCCAACGCCGATTGCGAGGCCGAGACCTCCCAACTTGTCATCGTCTAAAGTCGGGTCGATCCTCATTATCATGCGGTTATCTACGAAGGGCCTTCGGTCGATCATGTCATCGATCCCGTCGCCGTCGGCGTCGCCGTAGTGGCCCTCGCCATAAAGGTGGCCGTTTGGATCACTCCTATTGACGGGATCATTCTGACCGTAGGCATAGCGGTTCGTGCCGACGCCCTGCATGGTCGGATCCCAATCATCAGGTGAGATGAAGCGCACTGTTTCGACATCAGAGCGCGCTCTTTGGTGCCGTAGATGCGGCCCAAACGCCGCCGACGCAAAGGCACTGACTGTGCCGGAGATCATCATCGAAATGGCGAGCAACACAGCCAATATGCGCTGCAGAATTCTGACCCCCGTCGACATCATAAATTCCCCCACCTCGTCCAAATCCTCTATCTGTCTAGTTCAACGTCGGCTCGCGCCAGCCGAGCGTCTCGGCCTTAGCAAAAGCTTGCTTGTTGGCCTGGTAGAGGCCATTCGCATAAGCCACCTTGTTGGCCGGAATGTCGCTCTGCTTCGGATATTTCTTGATGATCTCGGCATCGAGCAG
This sequence comes from Mesorhizobium sp. CNPSo 4689, assembly GCF_057784325.1. NCBI lineage: Bacteria > Pseudomonadati > Pseudomonadota > Alphaproteobacteria > Hyphomicrobiales > Phyllobacteriaceae > Mesorhizobium > Mesorhizobium sp. CNPSo 4689. The sequence goes on along the minus strand of NZ_JBWLUZ010000061.1, from coordinate 1,094 downwards.
CCGGTAGTAGGCCGTGCCCTTTTTCACCAGCGTGTAGGCGTTGGCCGGATAGGCATCGATCAGCACATCGGCGACCGCGATCGCCTCCTCAAAGCGGCCGGTCTCCAGCCGACGATCGAGAATTGGCGTTGCCAGCACGGACAGCGCTTCCCGGCGCGACAGCGTCTTGAGATAGACGCCGTTGGCGATCGCCTCGTCGGTCATCGGCAGCTTCTCGCGATACCAGATGTCGCGCGTGAAGCCGGCGCCGCTGGTCGTTTCGAGATTCCAAACCTTGCCCGTCGCATCGTCGGTGAACTTTACGAACACATGCAGCGGCGCCGTTGACAGCGTCACGTTGAGGCCGAGCCGTTGTCCCAAAATGACGAACAGCGCCGGCATCGAGACGCAATTGCCTTTCCGGGTAGCGAGGTAGTTGCTCAGCGACTGCGAGCCGGGCTTCTGTCCATCGGGATCAGACAGATCGTATTCGAATGGCCGCCCATTGTTCCACCAGCCGCCCTCGTAGAGGAAGGTGCGCAGCGCCTTCATCTTCTCCATGCTGGTCGCGGCGGCATCGGGCGGCAACGAGGCGAGCATCTTCTGGACGGTGCCCACCATCCTGTCGATCTCGGCTTGCGCGCCGACATCGTCGATGGTCGGATCGTCGAACTTATCGACCGCCAGCTTCGCCCGACCGAAATCCATCTCGCCTTCCGGCGCATTGATCAGCGCGCGGACGAAGGCTGCTGGGTTCGATGTGCTGACGTCCTCGGCTGCTACGGAATGGAGTCCAATCAGCAGCAATAGACCTGCCACAATCGCTGACCAGATCGTCGGCGCAAATGCAATCTTCCCGGTTCGGGAGGCGGCGCTCATGGAGCGCGCGCCTTCACCTCGCCCTGATCCGCCGGCACATACCGCCCGAGCACTGGGTCCATGTACCGTGCGTTAAGGTAGAGGAGCCCGGTCTCGGGATCGAAGCGCTCGCCGATGTAGCCCTTTTGTGTCTGGAAGCCGGTGTTGAGGCTCTCGCCATAGGTGGCGTAGGTAGTCTGTTCGACGATGGCGCCAGACATGTCGGTGACCTGGCGCACCGAGGCCAGATGCTCGCG